>BJHG01000068.1 GCA_014191975.1 Methylococcaceae bacterium
CTTAGTCAATTCACTACTTTGACGACAAAAATCCGCTTTCCATTGCGCTAGTTGATGAACAAATACCCCTTGCTCTCGACACCATGCATTTAATTCCTCACCGACTAATCCATACGTTTTATGCAGGGCATCTAACTTATCTTCAAGTTGCCAGTCTTTGAGGCGTTTGGGAGGTATCTCAGAACTTTCCATAGCGGCTTTATCCATCCATCTTTTTAATGTATTAAAATTAATATTCAATTCATCAGCGATATTCTGTATCGACTGACCATTTCTTCGATTATAAACTTTTAACAACGCTTGTTCTTTAAACTCTGAAGTATATCTTTTTGTATAAGCTCTCATCTCAATTCTCAAATATTATTTAATAAAAATATTTGAGGCGACAACTATCCTGATTCAGGGGGTGACCAATACCTCGTGTTAGGAAAATAGTTTGCATCAATGTAAAGGATTACATTAAGCGGTTGATTGACGGTAGGTGTTGTGGCCAACAATCCTTTTAATTCCCCTACGGTCGGCATCCGCCAGTTGTTTTTGCCACACAAACTTTTTGCATTTACGGCATTGGTGAAAGCGTAGGTATCGCATTGGCTGCCTTTGCAAGTTCCACTATCTTGCGTACCTGCATCGCCGCCATTTTTACTCGCATTGGGTTCATACCAAGTGTAGGTATTATTCAAATCTCGCAACCCGCCGTCGGTGGTTTTCACTTCCCAAATTCGTCCCGTGTTGTTGCCTTTCGTGCAAGCCCAATCGTTTGAGCCAGTGCCTAATTTTGCCGAATCAGAAAGCGTTGCACCTGAATTGGATATTTTTGAATAACTGAATGTTTTTTTTGATGCTGTATTTACTTCTGTTGTAGACGCAATCACATAAGAACCGTCTATCGTTTCACCTTGCAAAACTCCTTTCGCATCATAAATTCCAACACTGTATGAAGCGTCATCAACCCCTTTTGGAAGTGCGTTTGAAGACAATGTACAAGTCAGAGCTGAACATTTCATGGCAACAAAACCTTTGCCATTTTGTAAATCAATCTTGACTTTATAGCCGCTAAATAATTTCTCGCTTAACGTGGTGGTAAATTTTATCGTTGTGCCTGTTGCTGTTGCACCTGTAATAGTGGGTTCAGCAGACGCATTGCCTATTGTGACTAACAAGCCAAACATCAAACTCGTGATTAAAAATAGTTTTTTCATAAACTCCCTCTTAAATATTTAAAACTTCATCCAGCGTAACCGATTGGCATTTGAAACCACCGTCACAGAAGACATTGCCATTGCTAAACCTGCAATCATTGGATTTAACAACATTCCAAAAACGGGATAAAAAAGTCCAGCCGCCAACGGAATACTGATGGTGTTGTAGAAAAATGTACCGACTAAATTTTGTTTGATGTTAACCAACGTGGCACTGGATAATCTCATCGCTTCGGGAACTTTCAACAACGAACCCTGCAAAATTACAATGTCCGCACTTTCAATCGCCACATCCGTTCCGCCACCAATCGCCATGCCGACATCTGCTTGCGCGAGAGCGGGCGCGTCGTTGATTCCGTCGCCGACCATGCCAACGCAATAACCCGCTTGTTGCAATTCGCGCACAATTTCGGCTTTAAATTCGGGTAAAACTTGCGCTTTCACTTCGGTAATTCCTGCCTGTTTGGCAATCGCCTTCGCAGTAATTTCATTGTCACCCGTCACCATAATCAAGCGCACGCCCAGATTTTTCAACGCTTGCACCGCTTCGGCAGAATAGGTTTTAATCGGGTCTGAAACCGACACAATCCCCACGCAAACACCATTCGCCGCCAACAACATGGGCGTTTGTCCCAATTCGGCAAGTTCGTCCAACGTCGCTAAATAATCTTCAACAGAAATTTCTTGTTCAAGCATCAACGTTTTATTGCCAAACAAAACGGCTTGTTCTTTCCATTGACCCATTACGCCATGTCCAGCAATCGCTTTGAATTGCTTGATTCGGTGAGGTTTCAAATCCTGCGCTTTTGCTGCTGCCAAAATACTGCTTGCGAGTGGATGTTCTGAACCCGATTCTAAACTCGCCGCCAATTGCAAAACGGCTTTTTCGTCGAAATCGCCAAACGCTAAAACTTTCGCAACCGTTGGTTTGCCTTGCGTGACTGTGCCTGTTTTATCCAAAATAATGCAATTCAATTTGCCAGCCGTTTGCAATGCTTCACCTTTGCGAATCAAAATGCCCAATTGCGCCGCGCGTCCCACGGCAACCATCACAGAAATCGGAGTCGCCAGCCCAAGCGCACACGGACACGCAATCACTAAAACTGTCATCGACGTGACAAACGCATACGCCAAGGCGCCTTCGCCACCGAAAATCAGCCACATTAAAAACGTCACCGCTGAAATTCCCACCACCGTCGGTACAAAAACACTCGCAATTTGATCCGCTAAACGGGCAATTTGTGGTTTGCTGCTTTGCGCTTGGCGAACACTTTTGATGATTTGCGCCAACGCCGTATCTCGTCCAATGCGCGTCGCGATAAATAAAAAACTACCCGTTTGATTCATCGTGCCGCCCGCGACCGACGCGCCAATTGTTTTTTCAACAGGCATCGATTCGCCCGTCAACATCGATTCATCAACGCTGGAATGCCCTTCGGTCAACACGCCATCGACGGGGATTTTTTCACCAGGTCGCACGCGCAACGTTTCGCCCAAACCCACTTCTTCAATTGGCACGTCGAGTTCTTCGCCGTTTCTAACCACTCGCGCGGTGCGTGGTTGCAAACCTAATAATTGCCGAATTGCGCCCGACGTTTTGCCACGCGCTTGGGTTTCGAGGGCGTTGCCTAAATTGATAAACGCTAAAATAACCACCGCCGCTTCAAAATAAGCGTGTTGCGACAACGCAGGAAATGCGGCGTAATAATCAATCATCACGCACGAATACAGCCATGCCGAACCCGTTCCGAGCGCAATCAACGTGTCCATGTTGTATTGCTTGAGTTTCAACGATTGATACGCGCCACTGTAAAAATGCCCGCCGCAAACCGCCATAATTCTGAGCGTAATCAATGCCACCAACGTCCAAAACCACTGACTATTTGGCATTCCCATCATGGGCAAAAATTCTAAGTGTTCGGCAATCATCAAAAACGCGCCAAACGCGCCAGAGATTTTCGCCTTGTGAATCAACGACCCATAACGCGCTAATTCTTGAGCTTCTTGTTCAGCGGGGTCTTCAAAACCTTCCATAATTGCCGCGTCAAAACCCGCTTCTTTGAGTGATTTCTTCAAGGCTTGAAGGTCCGGATTGCCTTTGACCAGTGCAGAATGGTCGGCGAAATTTACA
Organism: Methylococcaceae bacterium; assembly: GCA_014191975.1. GTDB lineage: Bacteria > Pseudomonadota > Gammaproteobacteria > Methylococcales > Methylomonadaceae > UBA10906. The sequence continues at coordinate 3,334 of BJHG01000068.1, forward strand.
CTGACCAATTCCACGCCCGCAACAGAAGTTAATGCGCCTTCAACTGAGGCAATACAGCCCGCGCAGCGCATTCCTAAAATAGATAAACGTAATTCTGGAGAGTTGGAATCGGTCGTCATTATTTTTACTCTACACCAAAACCAGCCGCAATAATCGCATCTTCTAAATCGTCGATTTCGATTATTTCGGGTTTGAATTCAATGCTGACGTAATGTTCTTTGTAGTCCGCAACGGCACTAATGACACCTTCTAATGCAGTTAATTTTTGGATAACATTTTTTTCGCAACCGCCACATTTCATGCCTGTTACGATGAAAGTTGCTGATTGTGTCATGGGATTCTTCCTAAATTTAAGTAAAGAGTAATTTGATTTGAATCGTGATTATTTACCACCACCCCCGCGCACTGTTTAAATATCCAGCGGAATTAACGGGGACGGCATCTAATGTTAAAAGCTCACCTAATTCACTCATCGCCTTGTAATACACACGTCTTTTAAAATATACGACATCTTTTAAGGGATCCCAATAATCAACCCATCGCCAGCTGTCAAATTCTGGATTAACACAATGATCAAAACTAACACTTGAATCTTGTGCAACTAGTCGCAACATAAACCAAATTTGTTTTTGACCAATACATAATGGGAGTGAATTTTTACGAATATAACGGTCGGGTAATTGATACCGCAACCAATAGCGTGTGCGCCCTAAAATTTGAACGTGATGGCGTTGCAAGCCTGTTTCTTCCCACAATTCTCGATACATCGCTGTTTCGGGGTCTTCATTTGGATTGATGCCGCCTTGCGGAAATTGCCACGAACTTACACCCACTCGTTTTGCCCAAAACACACGACCCTCGTCATTGCAAAGGATGATTCCCACATTAGGGCGGTATCCTTTTGAGTCTATCATGTTAAAAATAACCTATTTTTTGCTGCCTGCTCACTCTTTGAAATGGCGCATAAACTGAATACAGCGTGGCAGCTGTTTTATAATTCCAATATTGTTCCATAAAAAAATGTTCGATACTACTAAGTGTCACTTTCTTTTAGGCTCTATATGGCTTTAAAGGTCTTTTTATTAGGCTGGGCCAATAGAAAATACACTCATAACAATCAAACAGTTAGTCAGCGAATCGCACTGTTACGAAGCGCACGAATACTAGGCCAACAAGAAAAAATAAGCTGTTCGCATTGCGATAGCTTGAAAATTATGTAGCATGGTAATCACTATACACTAATGGCATCAGCACCCATTTTTCGGATGTCAGGATTCGGATTACTCTAAAAAAACAGCTGGTAGGGAAGTTATTGTTGACCACATCCTAACCATCTTGATTTGTCGCTGTAACTTCTCACTTGCCAGATTTTTGGTATTTATACACCAGTGCCAAGTTTTTCATATTATTGACACGTTTTGCTGTTAAATTTCATATGCATTTCACACAAAACATAGGAATCACAGCATGATTGACGTTCAGCGCATTCTTAAAGAAACGTATCCGGATTTTAAGCTGGGTAAGAATAATAAATGGATCTTGAAAGGTTTAAAAAAGTTGATTCATGAAGATGATTTCAATGAATTTATCGATAAACATAAACATTTAAGAGGCTTCTCGTTCCTTGATAAATTATTGACTTACTTTAAATTTAACTACCAAATTGACAACGATTCCTATTTTAACATTCCATCAGAAGGGCGATTATTAGTGGTTGCCAATCATCCAATTGGAACGTTAGATGGTTTGGCATTAGTGAAATTGATTCGCTCCGTTCGCCCCGATGTGCGTATTGTTACTAACCGCGTGCTGTCTAATATCCAACCGTTGGAATCACTATTTTTTCCCGTAAATGTGCTGACGACCGATAAGACAGAGCTAAAAAATACCTATAAAACGATGCTCGACGCGCTCGATAATGAAGAAGCCATCATTATTTTCCCGGCAGGCGAAGTGTCACGCATTACGCCTAACGGTGTGCTGGATGGAGAGTGGCAAAGTGGATTTTTAAAATTGGCTAAAAAAGCACAATGCCCCGTTTTACCGATTCATATCAAAGCCAAAAATTCGGCATTTTTTTACAGTGCGTCCACATTTTACAAACCGCTCGGCACGATGTTGTTAGTGAACGAGATGTTTAACAAAAAAAATCAAACCATTAAATTCCAAGTCGGCGCAGCAATTCCTTATTCTGAAATCTCGAAATCAGATGAAACCAATAAACAACTCTGTAAACGGTTTCGCAAACACGTTTTAAATTTAGGCAAAAAACATAAAATGCCTTTGTTTGAAACGATTGCAACCGTGATTCATCCTGTCGATGTGAAAGCGGTAAAAAAGGCACTTTATCAATCACAGTTGCTGGGTGAAACTCGTGACGGAAAAAAGATTTTTTTGTATCGATTTCAAGATGATTGTCCCGTAATGCGTGAAATTGCGCGGTTGCGTGAATTCACGTTTAGAACCGTCGAAGAAGGCACAGGACTGGCTTTAGATATGGATAAGTTCGATGTTTATTATTTGCATATTGTGCTTTGGGACGATAACGATTTAGAAATTGTTGGCGCGTATCGGGTGGGTGAAGGCGCAAAAATTATGACGGATTACGGCGTGGAAGGTTTCTACACGCATACTTTGTTTGATTTACACGGTGATTTTTCCCATGTTTTACCTAACAGCATTGAATTAGGACGTAGTTTTGTTCAACCACGATATTGGGGACAACACAGTCTTGAGTATTTATGGTGTGGCATTGGCGCATATTTGCGTGAACACCCTGAAGTTAAATATCTTTTTGGCCCCGTCAGCATTAGCAATTCTTATCCACAATCCGCCAAAGAACTGATTATTCATTTTTACCAGCAGCAATTTGGTAAAAACGCACCGTTGGCAAAAGCGCGAATCCCGTTTGTTATTTCAGAAGAAACGCAATTCATTGATAACGAATTTAATCAGGATTATTCGAGTAGTTTTAAAATTCTAAACAGTGAATTAAAAAAATTAGGTGTTAAAGTTCCAATCCTTTATAAGCAATACGCTGAACTATGTATTGATGGCGGATGTCATTTTGTTGATTTCAATATAGATCCTGATTTTAACAACTGTATCGATGGTTTGATTATGGTCGAAATTGACAAAATTACGCCAAAGAAAAAACAACGTTACATTGAAAAAGCACTTAATTAAATGGACATTCCTTTTTTCCCCGAGTTGGTTCAACTTGAAACAATAATTGAAAAATTAGGTGATAAAGCGCGAGTTGAAATTATTGATTACATTGACTATCAAAATTATCAATTTCCTATTTATTGCATTACATTGGGTTCACAGCAAAAAAATGTGCCTGTCATTATGTATTTTGGCGGCGTTCACGGTTTAGAAAAAATTGGCACGGAAATTCTCATTTCCTATTTACAAACGATTGCGGAGTTGTTGCATTGGGATGATGGACTTACCGAACGTTTGAGGCATTCGCGTTTGATGTTTATGCCCATAGTGAATCCCGTTGGTGTTTTTCGTGGTTCGCGTTGTAATCCCAACGGTGTTGATTTAATGCGTAATGCACCGATTGATGGCGTTGGCAGAATTAAATTGTATAGCGGGCATCGTATTAGCCAACATATCCCCTGGTATAGAGGCAATCATGCCAAAATGGAAAAAGAAGCGTTGGCATTGTGCCAAGTGGTACAAAAACAATTTGAACAATCGTCGTTAATTATTGCCGTCGATTTACATTCAGGTTTTGGCATTCAAGACAGATTGTGGTTTCCGTACGCATCGAGTAAAAAGCCGTTTCATTCTTTGCCCGAAATGTATGCGTTAAAAGAATTACTGGATAAATGCTATCCGAACCATTTCTATAAAATTGAACCTATGAGTGAAGAATATGTGATTCATGGTGATTTATGGGACTATCTCTACGATGATTTTTTAGCGCGAAAAAACAAAAATGCGTTGTTTATTCCGTTAACGTTAGAAATGGGGTCTTGGCTTTGGTTGCGTAAAAATCCAATGCACTTATTTTTACGACATGGCTTATTTCATCCCGTGTTGCCACATCGTCAACAACGGATTATGCGACGGCATTTAATTTTGTTTGATTTTCTTTATCGTGCGACGTTGTATTCTCAAAAGTGGGTTAATTTACCCTTAGAGGAACGACAATTACTCGAACAACAAGCCTTAGAACTTTGGTATGAATAATATAGGACAAAATTGGTTGTTATTGCGTGGATTAGCCAGAGAATCTGGACATTGGGGCGATTTTGTTTCCAGATTACAACGTGAGTTCCCGCAAGCCACAATCAATACGCTTGATTTACCCGGTACAGGGCGCTTTAATAATCTGCCAAGCCCAAACACCATTGAAAACATTGTTAAATTCACTCGTGAACAAGCGTTACAATCAGGTTTTTTAAATCAGCCTGTGACATTGTTTGCGTTATCGTTGGGCGGAATGGTTGCATGGGAATGGATGAAACAATACCCGCAAGATGTTTCTGCAAGCATATTAGTCAATACAAGTTTAGCGAGCATCAGTCCGTTTTATCAACGATTACGCTGGCAAAGTTATGGACAATTTATTCGTGTATTACTCGCAAAAAGTATTTTAGCGAGAGAAATGGCAATTATTCGATTGGTTAGCAATCAAAATGATAAAAATAGACTAATCATCGCCAAAGACTGGGCGGCAATTTGCGAACAGCGTCCAATCAGTTTTTTGAATAGTTTTCTACAAATTTTGGCAGCTGCCAGATATAAACCTGATAATCAACCTGTTGAGAAAAAAGTATTATTACTCAATAGCTTCGGCGATAGATTAGTTTCGCCAACGTGTACAATTGCACTGCAAAAAAAGTTCCAGTTATCGATTGAATCACATCTCACGGCAGGACATGATTTATCGTTAGACCAGCCTGATTGGGTAATTGAAAAGTTGGTATTTTTTATTTCAAAAAAGACGGTATAAAAACTTTCGTGTAAACCGTTCTCAAAAAATCGAAGGAAACAGTCTATCGAAGAAAATCATTTGTGATTGAAAAAATTGCCAGTTTTGAATTGGCATAGTGCATCTTTTCAGTGTTTTTAATTCTTCATTGGTGTATAAAGATAATGATAAAACCCCAAGTTCAAAACTTAAAGGTTTTTTGAATCTATTTATCAGTTTGAAAATGCTGGGAATTGTAGGCATAATTATTTTTCAAACCTCGCTCCACAATGTTAATTATCGTGGCGGAAATCCAATAGATTTAAAAGCTAGCAATCAATGCGTCTACTTTTTTATCAAATACAGTATCAATAACACCTAATCTTTCATAATGGTCTTTTTCGATAAATTTATTGGCAATGAAAATTTAAGCAAAATGTGCACGAAGGCTATACGGAAACGCACGATCCACGAACTTACCTTATAAAATAATCCCACCTGAAGAAATACTAGAAGCTGAAGCGTTGAATAAGCACACAGACAAATTAAAAGCACTTGCAAAGGATCGCATTCTCGAAAAATTCGATATTAAGGATAGGCAGAGTCAGTAGTTACTATGAATTCAACATTCCAGCCCGAATAATAAAGGCTTCAACTTCATCAAGACCATGCTTCGTTTTTAAATTGGTAAAAACAAAAGGACGCTCACCACGCATTTTTCGAGCATCACGATCCATCACGTCAAGTGAGGCGCCAACGTGTGGCGCTAAATCAATTTTATTGATAATAAGTAAATCTGAACGTGTAATACCAGGTCCACCTTTACGCGGAATTTTATCGCCTGCTGATACATCAATAACCTAAAACGTTAAATCTGCTAGTTCAGGACTAAAGGTAGCACTTAAATTATCGCCACCACTTTCAACAATAATAAAATCCAAATTTTCAAAACGAGCAAGCAAATCATCGACTGCTGCAAGATTCATCGACGCATCTTCACGAATCGCTGTATGGGGACATCCACCCGTTTCAACACCTAATATACGTTCTTGAGGTAACGCTTCACTGCGAATTAAAAATTGTTGATCTTCTTTGGTATAAATGTCGTTGGTGACAACAGCAATCTCAAAGTTATCACGCATCTTTTTGCATAGTGCATCAATTAACGCAGTTTTTCCCGATCCGACAGGACCACCAATTCCCAGACGTAAAACTTGTTTTTTTGTATTCATAAATTCTCTTTTGAACCCCGTTAAATTTTTAAGAACGAAATAATAGTGAATATTGCATTTCGTGCCGACTACTCACTAATGCTAGACTAAACGCACTACCTCCTATGTCAATGTCATTTATTTCAAATGCACTATCAACTAAAATCGGAATTTTATCGGCTAATTGCGTTAATAACTGATGTTACGCAGCTTGAAGTTTAGCTAATTCAGCATAAGCCATTTGAGTTGCACGAATGAGTAGTTTCGCACGCAAAGCAAAATGGTTAAGCTGATGTTTAATCTTCAAACATTCCAATTTGAAGAACCCATAAATCGACATAAAAACGTGATTGTTTTGTGTTGTCATAGTGCGAGTGGGTGATTTTGTTAAGCCCAAATTCGATTTTAACGACTTGTGATATTCCTCTACTTTTCCACCGTTT
>BJHG01000069.1 GCA_014191975.1 Methylococcaceae bacterium
CTGATTTCACTTTTAACCACAGTTCTTTTGAACTTTTTTTTGCGCGGATAGGAAACGAGTGATTTGATCGTGACTTACATCACCATCAATCATGGCTGATAATCCTGTCGCCGTCGCATAACCTGCCGCATTACAAATCAAATAATCGCTATACAGTTCGAGATGTTTCATTTTCTTGTTTCAAAAATTGAATTGTAATCTCTATCCTTTTTTTGTCACTGCGTAACATCAGTTATGAGTATAAAATCATAGCATGACACTTAAAAAAACGCCTGTTGAGTTCAATTTTCCAAACGCTTTATTAACGTGGTTTGATTTGCATGGACGTAAAAATTTACCATGGCAACAAGATAAATCACCTTATCGTGTTTGGTTATCTGAAATTATGTTGCAACAAACACAGGTTGTGACAGTGATTCCATATTTTGAAAAATTTGTGGCACGCTTCCCAACTATTGAGCGTTTAGCTACCGCGACACTTGATGATGTATTGCAGCATTGGGCAGGATTAGGCTATTACGCTCGCGCTCGAAATTTACATAAGGCGGCACAATCAATTGTTCAGCGTGGTTATTTTCCTAATACTCTGCCAGAACTATTAGAATTATCCGGTATTGGTAAGTCAACAGCTGGTGCAATTTTGAGTATTGCGTTTCAAAAATCACAAGCAATTTTAGACGGAAATGTGAAACGAGTTTTGACACGCTTTTATGGTATTGCCGGTTGGACGGGATTGCGTGAAATCGAAATAAAGCTGTGGAATTTAAGTGAAGAAATTACACCGATTGAGCGTTGCGGGGATTACACACAAGCAATTATGGATTTGGGTGCGACACTTTGTACACGCAAGAAACCACGTTGTATTGAGTGTCCGGTGTCAAAAAATTGTGCCGCATTTTTAACCGACACTGTTGCCAATTATCCATCTAAAAAATCGACAAAAAAATTACCGATTAAGCAGGCGATTTTCCTTATTGTCCAAAATGAACAGCAACAAATTTGGCTTGAGAAAAGACCGCTAAAAGGAATTTGGGGCGGGCTGTGGAGCTTCCCAGAAGTCGAAACACAAGAAAATGCCGTTAATTGGTGTGATAAAAATGAATTAATAATTGAGCATTCACAATTTTTAATTCAACAGCGCCATACGTTTTCGCATTATCATTTGGACTTTACACCAATGCGAATTGACGTAAAATCAGCAAATAATTTCAATTTTCACTCACGCCAACAATGGCAAAATCGTGCACTACCCGCACCAACAAAAATACTTTTAACTCAACTAACAGAGGATTTTTTATGACACGAATGATTCATTGCGTAAAGCTTGGCACAGAAGCCGAAGGTTTGGATTCACCTCCTTTTCCAGGTGAGCAGGGATTGGATATTTTTGAACATATTTCAAAAGGCGCTTGGCAGGCGTGGCTTACCAAACAAACAATGCTAATTAATGAAAATAGATTGGCAAGTTTTGACCCGAAAACACGCATATTTTTAGCCGCTGAACGTCGAAATTTTTTATTTGAAGGCAACAACGAAATGCCAGAAGGTTACATTCCGCAAATTTGAAATTCGCTCAATGTGTTATTAAACTTACAAAAATTCATTACGCAATTTTATTTGCCGCTTTTTACGATTGTAACGTATGGAAAAATCGTGTGTTGCATCCCGAATTCTTCTAAGTAATAGCATCATTCGACTGTTTTTTGGAAACTGGTGCGGTGCGGCTGTTTGCGGTAAATAAATTTCTTCTTGTTTTTTTGCTAATCCAATTAGCGGCAATGTTAAATTCAACGCGTTTAATGCCTCAAATGCCGCGCTGACTTGTCCTGCACCACCATCAATTAGAATCAAGTCAGGCAACGCTTTTTCTTCTTTTAAAAGTCGTGAATAACGCCGTGTCACAGCTTCTTTGATGCTTGAAAAATCATCGGCATGTACAACAGTTTTGAGTTCAAAGTGACGAAACCCTTTTTTATTGGCTTTCATTTCCACAAATTGTGTCATGCCTGACACGATATGTTCATTGCCCAAATTTGAAATATCAAAGCATTCAATTACACGTGGTAACGTTGGTAACTTCAATGCTATTTGTAAATCAAGCAACGCACTATTTTCTTCTAAATTGGCTTCGATGTTTTTTTCGGCAAGCTGAACTAACGCTAATTTATTACCGCGTTGCGGAAAAATTAACGAGACATTCGCACCGCGTAAATTTGTAAAAAAAGCTTCTAAATTTTCTTTTTCGTTTTCATCTTGCCAAATCACGTTATTTAAAATGATTTCATGCGGCAGCGGATTTTGACGGTAAAATGCTTTTAAAAACTCTTGCTCTGCATTCTCTTGAATTTCAATTTTGAAATCTTGTTTGCCAGAGAGCACACCTTTTTTCACATAAAATTGTACAATTTTCAGCGTTTCGTCTTGCTTTCTAAAGGCAATCACATCTTGGTTTTTAGTATTTTGTGTATCTACAATTTGTTTTTGGACGAGTTTTTCAATGCGTATGATTTGATTACGAATTTCCAGGGCTTGTTCAAATTTTTGTTCCTCTGCTGCTTTTTGCATTTCGATGTTGAGAAATTGCAGTGTATCTTTTAAATCACCTGATAATAATGATTTAGCACGTTCAACTTGTAGCGCGTAATCAATTTGGCTGATATTTTGAATACAAGGCGCGGAGCAACGATTGATATAAAAATTTAAGCAGGCTTTTTGGGGTAACGTTTTACAATCTCGTAATTTAAAAATCTGCATCACCATTTTTTGTAACTCAAAACGCAAACGTCCATTTGTATATGCCCCGAAAACATCCATTTTTGCTGTGGGTTTTCGGGTTGAAAAAATACGTGGAAATAGGTCTTTACTCAATGCAATATAAGCAAATGTTTTAGCGTCTTTTAAAACGATGTTGTATTTGGGTTGGTATTGTTTAATTAGGCGATTTTCAAGCAATAACGCCTCAATTTCGTTATCAACAATAATCCAATCGATTTGCCTAATTTGTGCGACTAGACGACGTGTTTTTATCGGTAATAAATGTTGACTAGAAAAATAACTTTTAACACGGGCGCGTAGATTTTTGGCTTTACCGCAATATAAAACATCACCGGTCGTATTTTTATATAAATAAACGCCTGTGCTAGTGGGGATATCGCCACTTTTAAAATCGCTTATTTTTTCAATCAAAAGCATCTTAGAGTATCCGTTTTAAAAACTCACCTGTGTAAGATTTTTTATTTTTTGCCACTTCTTCCGGCGTGCCTTTAGCGATAATCTCACCCCCTGCGTGACCACCCTCTTGTCCTAAATCAATCAGATAATCGCAATTTTTAATTACATCTAAATTGTGCTCAATAACAAAAACTGAATTACCCTTATCGACTAAATTATTTAGTACTGTAATCAAGCGTTTTGTGTCGTCAAAATGCAAGCCCGTTGTCGGTTCATCTAGCATGTAAATGACATGTCCACGCTTGCTTTTACTGAGTTCTTTGGTGATTTTAATGCGCTGACTTTCGCCGCCTGAAAGCGTCGTTGAACTTTGTCCTAATTTGATATAGCCCAATCCAACCGCGAGCAAGGTTTCCAGCTTTTTGTTAATTGATGGAATCGCAGCAAAAAATGGTGCCGCTTCACTGACTTCCATATTTAAAATTTCAGCGATATTTTTGCCTTTGTATAAAACGCTCAAGGTTTCTTTGTTATAACGTTTTCCGTGACAATCGCTGCATTCAACGTACACATCCGGTAAAAAATTCATTTCAATTTTTAATAGACCGTCACCTTGGCAGGTTTCACAGCGTCCACCTTTCACGTTGAACGAAAAACGCCCTTTTTCATAACCACGCATTTTTGCTTCTTGGGTGGCGGCGAAAAGGTCACGGATGTCGTCAAATAATTTGGTATAAGTTGCAGGATTTGAACGTGGTGTTTTGCCAATTGGGTCTTGGTCAATAATAATCACATTTTTTGCACAATCAGGCACGAGGATTTCTTTATGTTGTCCAATAAAATCAACTTGTTCACCAAATTTTTTACGCAAATATGGCATTACAGTTTGGTTAATCAGTGTACTTTTTCCAGAACCAGAAACCCCAGTAATGCCACATAAAACACCCAGTGGTAAATCAATGCTCACGTTTTTCAAATTATTTTCTGAGGCGCCTTTTACTTTCAAAAAATCCACTGGTGCACGGCGTTTTTCAGGCACGGTAATTGTTAATTCACCATTCAAATATCTACCCGTTAAACTATTTGGATTTTGTAGGATTTCTTCAGGTGTACCTTTTGCTGTAATGTGACCACCGTAAATTCCAGCACCAGGACCAATATCAATTACATAATCGGCTGATCGAATTGTATCTTCATCATGCTCCACGACAATTAAAGTGTTTCCCAGGTCGCGTAATTTATGGAGCGTTTCAATCAATTTGACGTTATCACGTTGATGAAGCCCGATGCTTGGTTCATCCAAAATATACAAAACCCCCATTAAATTACTGCCAATTTGCGTAGCGAGCCGAATGCGTTGTGCTTCCCCACCAGATAACGTTTTCGCACTGCGTGATAGCGTTAAATAACCTAATCCTACGTTATTTAAAAAACCTAATCGTTCGTTGATTTCTTTTAAAACTTGTTTGGCAATTGTGCGATCTTTGTGACCTAATTTTTCAGACAATTGTAAAAAAAATTGCGCCGTGTTTTCGATACTCATGTCAGTGACATCTATGATACTTGCATTGTCGATTTGAACCGCTAAAACGACTGGTTGCAAGCGCTTTCCGTTACAACTTGGACAGGGTTTAAACACCATAAATTTTTCGATTTCTTTTTTGCGTGATTCGCTTTCGGTTTGTTTATAAAGTCGTAATGTCTGAGGAATTACACCTTCAAATCCATCGTCCATTTTCATGGATTCGCCCGTTGACCATTTACCATTTATCGCGTCTGTTGTTCCGTACAGAAGGACATTTAACTGCACGGGGGTAAAATTTTTAATTGGCGTCCAGACGTCAAAACTAAACTCGCGTCCAACAACGGCAATTTGCTGCGCTCTCCACGTTAAATCCATACGGTTATAAATTTCTAATGCACCATCCATAATAGATTTTTTTTTATCAGGGATGAGTAATTCAACCGAAATTTGAGAAATTTCACCTAGCCCATGACATTCGCTGCACGCGCCGAATGGACTGTTAAACGAAAACATTCGTGGCTCTAAACTTTCAAATACGATTTTTGGATGTTTCGCGCATGCACCAAATGTACTGTAAATTGTTTCGCCTTCGCCGCGTTTTAATTCAGATTTTTTTTCACCTGACGCATTTTTATCAATAACAATCATGCGTTCTTTGCCAAGTAATAACGATTGTTCAACAGCTTCGTTAACCCGTGAGCGGTCATCTTCATCAATTGAAATTGTGTCGATGACCGCTTCAATCCAATGTTTTTCGTAGCGCTCAAGTTTTAATTCGTCTTTGATTGTGTCGGAATCATAAATTTTTTGATTAACACGAATTTTTGCAAAACCTTGTTTACGTAAATCGTCGATGACTTGTTCGTGTGTGCCTTTTTGTCCGTTGATAATGGGTGCGAGAAAAATCAACGTTTTTTCCTGTTCTGCCATAATCAAACGGGTGATATTTTCAGCACTTTGCGGCTTGATTTCACTGTGACATCTTGGGCAGTGATGTGTGCCAATTCGTGCAAAAAGTAGACGCAAATAATCATAGATTTCAGTCACCGTGCCGACGGTTGAACGTGGATTTTTGCTGGTGGTTTTTTGTTCGATGGAAATTGCAGGCGATAGACCTTCGATGCGGTCTACGTCCGGTTTGTCCATTAAACCTAAAAATTGCCGCGCATACGCAGACAAACTTTCGACATAACGCCGTTGTCCTTCGGCGTAAATCGTATCGAATGCCAGCGTGGATTTTCCCGAACCCGAAAGCCCGGTGATGACAATCAATTTATTGCGCGGAAATTCGATATCGATGTTTTTTAAATTATGTTCGCGTGCGCCTTTGACAATGATGCTGTTTTTCATTTTTTAACCTAATAATTCAAAAATGTGTGATGATTTGGTTTGACTAAGGTCATCTTAAAGCTAAAATGAAGACCTTGAAAGTTGAATAAATTACACGAGAATTTTCATGAAAAAATTATTGCTACTATTTTTGGTTATGTTGTGTTTTGAATTATCTGGTTGCGAAAAAGAAAAGCCTGAAATCGATTCAGTTATGCAAATGGAAGAGGAAGGCAAAGAGTTTTCTACAATCATTTTTGAAATTATTGGCATCGTTGCTGTTTTTGCTGCCCTAGGACGTTTGAATAGGAAATGATTTTTTAAGTTGCGCGATTCTATCGCGCAATTCTATCGCCTTTTCAAAATCAAGTTTTGCGGCACTGATTCGCATTTGTGCATCAAGTTCAATCAGTTGCCGTTCAATATCGACTTTGCCTAAATGTTTTGTTCCTTTGATTTCACCTTTCTTTTCAGCAACAGATTTGATAATGGTTTGCGGCGTGATGCCATATCTTTCATTGTGAGCAATTTGCGCGGCTCGACGATTTTTAGTGATTTCCATCGCACGTTCGATTGAGCCTGTGATTTTATCAGCAAATAAAATCACTTTTCCGTTGCTGTTTCGCGCCGCTCTGCCAATTGTTTGAATCAAACTGCGTTCATCACGCAAAAAGCCTTCTTTGTCTGCGTCTAAAATTGCAACTAAACTGACTTCTGGTAAGTCCAAACCTTCACGCAATAAATTGATACCAACCAAAATATCGTATTCACCCGCGCGTAATTGACGAATCAATTCGATACGTTCCAAACTATCAACGTCGCTGTGCAAATAGCGTACTTTAAGCATTTCTTTTGCTAAATAATCTGTTAAATCTTCTGCCATGCGTTTTGTTAGCGTGGTAATCAAAACCCGTTCGCCACGTTCAATAACAATTTTTGCTTGTTCAATTAAATGTGGCATTTGTCCTGAAATTGGATGCACAAAAATTTCAGGATCAAGCAAACCCGTTGGACGAATAATCAATTCAACGATATTTTGGCTTTTTTCTAATTCATATAAGGCTGGGGTCGCAGATACGAAAAGTGTTGTTTGCATTTTGCTTTCAAATTCGTCAAATTTTAACGGACGATTATCAAACGCCGATGGCAAACGAAAACCAAAATCCACTAAATTCTTTTTACGCGCAAAATCACCGTTATACATAGCACGAGATTGCGGTAAAGTTTGATGACTTTCATCAATAATCAGCAAATAATCGTCACCAAAATAATCCATCAATGTGCAAGGTGGATCACCTGCATTACGATTTTCAAAACAACGGCTGTAATTTTCAATCCCAGAGCAATAACCCAGTTCGGCAATCATTTCTAAATCGTATTCAATACGCTGTTTTAAACGTTGCGCTTCCAGCGACTGCAATGTGGGTAAATGGATTTCAAGTTCCGCACGAATCATTTTTAACGCACGTTGTTTTTTATCTTCTGGAATTACATATTGTTTGGCAGGATATAAAACAGTTTTATCGATTTGTGAAATTAAATCACCTGTGAGTGGGTCGATTTCTTTCACCGATTGCACGCTATTTTCTTCAAGTGTGATACGCAAAATATTGTTTTCATAAGCTGGAATAATATCGATAACATCACCGCGAACTCGAAATTTACCTGCCGCTAACGCCATATCGTTACGCTCATATTGAATAGCAAGCAAGGATTTTAATAAATCACTACGTTTTAATTTTTCACCTTTGATCAGTGGCACCGCCATTTTTCGGAAATCGTCAGGGTTTCCCAAACTGTAAATACAGCTAATACTAGCCACGACAATCGTATCGTTACGGCTAATTAAACTTGAAACCGCGTGTAGGCGCATTTTTTCAATGGCGACATTTACGCTCGAATCTTTTTCAATGTAAGTATCTGTCGTTGGTAAATAGGATTCAGGTTGATAATAGTCATAATATGAAATGAAATACTCAACCCGATTTTCAGGAAAAAGATCTTTAAATTCCGTGAAAAGTTGTGCTGCCAGCGTTTTATTGTGTGCAATTATTAATGTTGGTTTTTGCAATGCTTCAATTAGATTCGCCATCACAAATGTTTTGCCACTTCCCGTAATGCCAAGCAGTGTTTGTTTCTTTAATACCCTAAAATTAGTTGTTAATTCTGAAATGGCTTTTTGTTGTCCAATTGAGGGCTTATAAAGCGAATTGAGCTTAAATTTCACAATTATTTCCAGTCTTTTTTACGTAATATGAGAATTCAAATAGCATATTTAGGCTCTGAGGAAGTGGTAAGGTATGATTTAATACTTCTTTTTTTTCAAATATATTATTTTTAAAGTCAAATAGATGGAAGAAATTAAACGCTGTAGAATTGCGCTTATTCTCCATGACTTCGGTTTCAATTAAGATTATAAACACACATTTTTCTAGCAAAAGTCATTTACAATGTAAGCCGTAAAATAGGTTAAGAATGACTCTGAATTTATAAAATTTATTGGTCAGGAATTCAATCATCCATGCACTGACGTGGAATATCCTAAATTTAATAATTGAAATTATGACAAAAATAACGTGTTTTCATGATGGTGAGTGTCCTATTTGTAATATCGAAATTGCTACGATGCAAAAAATAGATAAAGCCAATAATGTTAATTGGGTTGATATTAGCAAAGATAAGATTGCTCTAAAAAAAGTGGAATTAACCTACAAACAATCGATGGAAAAAATGTATGTTATAGATGAAAATAATAACATTCAATCGGGCATTCAGGGATTCTTATGTGTTTGGAAACAGCTTCCGTATTATAAAAGGTTAGCCACAATAGTTGAAAAAGTTCCATTTTTATTACCGATATTGGGCTTTTGTTACAGTATTTTTGCGTTTTATCGTTTGCCATTAACAGGTAAAAAACGTATCGAAAAAGAAGATGAATAAAATAAATCCAGCAAAGTTGATGTTGTCTAAATGGACCGCTGTTAAACCTAAACAAAAAGAACGTCATTTTATAGTGACTAAACTTATTTATAATGAGGACGAAATCATTATTTCTTGTGAGCTAGAAGCTGTCATCAATCAGCATATCTATCAAATGGATTGGCAGGAATTAAAAGATTCCGCTTGTTGGCACGTGGGCTGGAAATGAATTTATCTAAATCGATTCCTTAGAAAATCACATTAATGCGGATTGATACGTTTGGAATTGGGTGGACTAACTGTAATCATTTTTCGTTTTTTAACTTCGTTTCAATCATAGGCTTTATCTGCAAGTGAAGGCTTGGACTCTGCTACGCATTATCCAAAGCCCCGGATCTAAAAAATTTCGGCAAATCTTCTGCCCATAGTTCTCAAAAAATTGGGCATTTTATCTTTTTCAGAGCTGTTAAAACACAACAGAACCTAATACGCAGGTAAAAATCTACTATCAATGGTTTTGTAAGCACCTATGAAAGATTCGTTTTTTAATTTTCTTGCCTTCTGACTACATTTATCAGTATGTAATTTATGTGTTCTGATTTGCTTACAAATTGGACATTTCATTATCAGTTACTCCAGCAGAATTAAAGCTTTACTTTAATCCGATAACATGACGATTTTATTTCATTCTTAGAACGTGAACATCTACATTTTAAGGATGTGTTTTATTCGCACGATAGAGCTTTCTGATTTCTCTTAAAATTCTAAAATCATCAGATTAAAGTGGACCCCATTGTCCAGACAAATAATGTCTTAATTTAAGATAGAGTCTGTTTACACTCCAGCTGAATGGCGCTGTCCCATTTTTTTAAACCAGAACTGATGTTTCTGTTGTTGCGTATTTATCTATAATCTTTGCACCGCCG
>BJHG01000070.1 GCA_014191975.1 Methylococcaceae bacterium
AAACGGTGGAAAAGTAGAGGAATATCACAAGTCGTTAAAATCGAATTTGGGCTTAACAAAATCACCCACTCGCACTATGACAACACAAAACAATCACGTTTTTATGTCGATTTATGGGTTCTTCAAATTGGAATGTTTGAAGATTAAACATCAGCTTAACCATTTTGCTTTGCGTGCGAAACTACTCATTCGTGCAACTCAAATGGCTTATGCTGAATTAGCTAAACTTCAAGCTGCGTAACATCAGCTGGTAAGAACAGTTGCCATGCCTTCAAAAAGATTTAAAGCGACATTTTTATGTTCTTCGGAAAAGGTATCGAAAGTCTTACGCGAGAGAACAAATAAATCAACATCAGTAATGGCAATAACGTCTGCAGATCGAGCAGAACCATCTAGAAAGGTCATTTCTCCAAAAAACGCACCCCGACCACAGGTTGAAAGTCGTCGAACATGATTCCCATCAATTGATAATACGAAACTAATTAAGCCTTTACGGATAAAAAATAAATCATCACCCGTGTCACCACGGGATAATATTTTTGTTCCCGCGGAGTAACTTATTTTAACAAGATGAGTTTCAAAAACGGCAAGCGTTTCTTCTTTTCGCCCTTTAAATAGGTCAAACTCTTTGATATGTAGCCGATGTTCTTCCTCTTGATGAAAGTCTGCTTCTTTTAAAATTCGATTTTCAACCCATTCTTTCGCACCATCAATATCATCAAAAACGCGTGCTGCACTTTTTTGGGGAGCTAGCCCAACTTGCTCAAAATATTGATAAATATCTTGACCTGATAAAAGATTGGTTGGTAAATTATTATAGATTAAAAAACCATTTTTATCGGCCATCATATCTCTTAGCTGATCAAGTAGATGTGCAGCAGTAATATCAATGGACTGTACTCGACGCATATCAAGAATAAGAAAGTCACGGGTCTTTAGCTCTTCTTCTAGCGCAAGGTAAAGTTGGTTAGTTGTACCAAAAAACAGACTGCCCTTGTAATTCAACCACCATTCCACGTCCACCATGCACAGCAAGAATTTCTATTTCATCATGCGTACGCAATCGTTTTGAAAAAGTTTCATTGCAACAAAGTTTACGACGGATGACTGAGCCACCAATTTGTTCGCGGATAAATAGAAATACGGCAAGGGAAATGCCCACACCCGATGCTGCAATTAAACTAATAGTCAATGCAGTGGTAATATAACAGGAACAACAACAAAAAAATCGAGTATCGTAGAACGCTGTTTAAAGAACTGAAAACTGTGCCGATCAATCATGCGAACACCGATTGCCATCAAGATTGCAGCAAGCGCAGCAACCGGGACCCATGAAATGAATACTCCAAGAATAAGAAAGGCTACCAATGCTAATATACCTTCAAAAAAACCAGAATACCGACTCACTGCACCACTAGAAATATTCACTAGCGTAGCTCCGATTGTACCAGCGCCGGGGAGGCCTCCAATTAAAGAAGATGCAACGTTTCCTATACCTTGTCCAATAAGTTCACGATTTGAATTATGACGTGATCGCGTTAACGCATCAAGTACCACACAAGTCTTTAGTGTATCAATGGAAAGTAGCACAGCTAACGTCAATGCTGGTAAGGTAATATGAATAATTTGATCTACATCAACATCACTAATCATGTACCAACGTACTGACATTGCATCAATAAAACCGCTATCGCTACCAGCACCAAGTGGACCGACCACAAACAAATTTCCTTCCAATGTATACAATGTAGGATCAATTATTCCTAATCCAAAATACGTAAACACGCCCGCTAATAAAGCGAGTATAGCGGCTGGTATCACTTTCGTGATTCGAGGAGCAAGAATCATCATAGCTATCGTTACCACCCCAATGACAATACTTTGCCATTTCCAGAATTCTGGTGCAGCAAGCGACTCCCAGAAATGTGATCCTTTGGGTGCACCAAGAAATTTAGGCATCTGACCTGAGATAATATAAAGACCAACACCGGAAAGATAACCACTTACTACGGGATAAGGCATATATTTAATTAGGTACCCTAAACGAACGATACCGAACAGAATTTGAAGCATGCCAGCAAAAAGACCCAGCATAGACATCATAAGTAATACAGATTGAACACTACCACCACCAAGCATAAATTCAACGGCAAAAGCAGATAAAACTGCTGCTGCAGGAGCACAGGGTGCTGTGATAAGTCGATTGGTGCCACCTAAAACGGGAGAAATAAGACCTAATGCCGTTGCACCAAGTATGCCCGCTAAAGCCCCCTGAGCCACAAAAGCAGAGCCAAGTGACGAATAAATGGTAACGCCAAAGGCTATAGCCGATGGAAGTGCCACTAGCATCGCAGCAAGTCCGCCCCAAAAATCGCCCACTTTAGGCTTAGGTAGTTTCATCGTTGCATTCCTTTAATTATTAATTAGTTAATCTTACTCACACAATTTCCTTTTGAAATGCGGGTACGCACAAAATCCTATCAAATATTAATCCAATTTGTAACCGTGTAAAATCAGTTATTTATCTAAAAAAACCATGAAATTCAATTTAAGAGCCGCTTAAATTTTTGTCCAAATACCTTATTAATCTATCCAATTTACCATTATGCAATTACTTAAAATTGAACGCACGACACAATTCATAGATAATTGTCATTATTTTCCACGAATTTTATTTAGATATTAAATGCAAATTACCTTGCTTAAAGCCAAACTTCATCGCGCCACCGTCACTAATTCTGAACTCGGTTACGAAGGCTCGTGTGCCATTGATAGTGATATTCTAAATTTAGCGGGTATCCGCGAATATGAACAAATTCAAATTTACAACATCAATAATGGTGCACGTTTCACGACGTATGCGATTCGTGCAGAAGCAGGCTCAAAAACGTTTTCAGTCAATGGCGCAGCTGCACGATTAGCATGTGTAGGTGATTTAATTATTGTCTGCACTTATGCACAATTTTCAAGCGAAGAAGCCCAAAATCATCACCCAGACTTAGTTTATTTTGACATAAAAAATAATATTATAAGGACAGCGGTAGAAATCCCGGTTCAAATAGCATGAAAAAACCTTTAAATGCCTGAATCAATTAATTTAATTGACAGTACCGCAACAGAAAAATTTGGTGCAGAACTTTGGGCGCGTTTACCAGAAAAAGCGTTGATTTTTTTACACGGTGATTTAGGTGCTGGAAAGACAACGTTAGTTCGTGGATTATTACGTGCAGCTGGCGTGACCGGTACGATTAAGAGTCCAACTTATGCTGTGATTGAAGAATATAGTGTTGTCGAACGCAAAATTTTTCATTTTGATTTGTATCGATTAACAGATGCTGAAGAATTGGAATGGATTGGAATTGACGATTACTTGAATCAAAACGCGCTGTGCTTTGTTGAATGGGCTAATAAAGGTAAAGGCGTTTTGCCAAAAGCAGATGTGAATATTTATTTAACAACGCAAACTGATGGGCGACTACTCGAAATTGACGGTATGTTTTTTTAAACAGCGAAACTTTCACCACAACCGCACATTCCTGTGACGTTTGGATTATTAAATTTAAACGCGGCGTTTAAGCCGTCTTTACGGTAATCGAGTTCGATACCTTCTAAAACCTCTAAATCCTCACGTTTCACAATGACTTTCACATCAAACTTTTCAAACACTTCGTCATTTTCTGCCAGCATATCGACATAATCTAAAACGTACGCGAAACCCGAACAGCCCGATTTTTTCACTGCTAATCTCAACCCTAAACCACTCCCACGTTTTTGAAGTTGACGTTGAATTTGTTGTGCTGCACTTTCTGTTAATGTTACAGACATTTTAAACTCCAAAAGATTTAATAATTTCAATAAATTGCAGAACTTCTGCTGTTGTATTGTGATGACTCAAGCTGACACGAATCGCGGTTTTGGCTTGTTCAGGCAACACGCCCATTGCGAGTAAAACTTGACTCGGTTCCTTCCCTTCACTGGCGCACGCTGAACCACTTGAAACACAAATTCCTTTTTGGTCGAGTGTTAATAAAACCCATTCCCCTTCAATTTTATCAATTCCAAACAAAACTGTATTCGGCAAACGTGGAGTATTCTTCGCAAAAATAGTCACACGTGGTAATTTCTCTAACTCACTTTCTAACAATGTTCGTAATTCAAACATTGTAACGTGACGAAATTCTAATTCCGATTTGGCTAATTCAGCCGCTTTACCAAAACCCACAATTGCGGCGACATTTTCTGTACCGGAGCGTTGATTTTTTTCTTGTCCACCACCTAATAATAGTGGATTAATCTTTAATGATTTATCAATAACTAAAGCGCCACAGCCTTTTGGACCATAAATTTTATGGCTTGAAAGTGACAGCATTTGCACACCTAATTCCGAAAATGAAACAGGGATTTTTCCTACCGCTTGCACAGCATCGGCATGAAAAACTATGCCATGTTCACGAAATTGCTTGGCAATTTCTGCAATCGATTGAATCACACCTGTTTCATTATTCGCTAACATAATTGACACAAAATCAGGACGATTTTCAATCAATTCATCAATAGATCGAGATTCAATTATGCCACCTGCATTCACAGGAATAACATTGACATTTTCACAGCGATTGGCAGGTTCAAAAATTGATGAATGTTCAGTTCCAGAAATCGCCAATTGATTAAAAGGCAAAGCATTTAATGCTAAATTATTTGCCTCTGTCCCACCGCTAGTAAAAATAATCTGTGATGCAGGTGCGTCGATTAGGGAAGCAACTTGTTCACGAGCAATTTCAATCGCACTTTTTGCAATACGCCCCAATCGGTGAACACTTGAGGGATTTCCATACATCGTTTTTAAAAAAGGTGACATCGCCTCAAATACACATTCATCAATTTGTGTTGTGGCATTGTTATCAAAATAAATCATGCAACCTTATGAATCTTTTTAATTATGATGGCACATTCGCCTGATTCTTCTAATAAACGTCGTTCATCACGTTTTTGCATCAAATCTGCAAGACTAATCCCAGATAAATAATCTTTAATATGTTCACTTAAACCAACCCATAAATCATGTGTTAAGCAAATGCTGTCATGTTGGCAATTCTCTTTTCCACCGCATTTTGTAGAATCAATCGGCTCATTGACGGCCTCGATAATTGCCGCAATACTGATTTTTTCAGGTAATTCACTCAATTGATAACCGCCACCCGGACCTCGTACACCGATAACAATCTCTGCTTTTCTCAAGCGTGCAAATAATTGCTCTAGGTATGATAATGAAATTGTTTGTCGAGTGGCAATTTCAGTCAATGTAACGGGGTTATTTTGACTATTAAACGCTAAATCTAGCATCGCTGTAACAGCATAGCGACCTTTAGTAGTTAAACGCATCGGATAATCCTATAGAAGAAGTAAAAAGTGTATTTAATATACTTAACCCACCAAAATAGTCAACTATAGGACGCACGTTTGGTCTTTGTACTGCAATTTAGTGGCGGAAGTGGCGCATTCCTGTAAATAACATGGCAATGTTAGATTCATCCGCTGCGTCGATAACTTCTTGATCACGCATTGAACCACCTGGTTGAATTACAGCGGTAATTCCTGCAACAGCCGCAGCATCTATGCCATCACGGAATGGGAAAAACGCATCCGACGCCATTGCCGAACCACACACTTCTAAACCTGCATCAAAGGCTTTAATTCCCGCAATTTTTGCGGAATAAATACGGCTCATTTGCCCAGCACCTACACCAATTAACTGCTCATTTTTACAATAAACAATTGCATTCGATTTTACAAATTTAGCAACGTTCCACGAAAACAATAAATCTTTCCATTCTTGTTCGGTTGGGGTACGTTTCGTAACAACTTTCATTTCACTTGGTAATACGATTCCCGTGTCACGATTTTGAACTAATAAGCCACCTGCAACACGCTTGTAATCAAATTCAGTTGTTGAGATGTTATTTAACCAATCACCTGTCACTAAAACACGGACATTTTGCTTTGTCGCTAATATACTTTGCGCAGTTTCACTAACACTAGGGGCAATGATTACTTCCACAAATTGACGCGCCACAATTTCAGCAGCCGTTTTCGAATCAAGTTCACGATTGAAGGCAATAATTCCACCAAATGCCGAAGTTGGATCAGTCGCATACGCTAAATCATAAGCTGTCAAAAGAGTATCAGATTGCGCTACACCACAAGGATTTGCATGTTTTACAATCACGCAGGTAGGTTTTTCAGTAAAGGTTTTTACGCATTCCAGCGCCGCGTCAGCGTCTGCAATGTTATTGTACGAAAGAGCTTTACCTTGTAATTGTGTTGCATTAGCAATGGTGCCGACAACAAGATTTTTTTCAACATAAAATGCCGCATTTTGATGTGGATTTTCACCGTATCGCAAAGTTTGTTGTTGATAAAATTGTAAATTCAATGTTTCGGGGAATTGAACGTTATTTAATCCACTCAAATAGGTTGCAATAGATGTGTCATAACGTGCGGTGTGTTCAAAACTTTTTAAGGCTAAATTGAAACGCGTTGCGCCCGATAAGGCGGCGTTGTTTTCGTTTAATTCTTGTAAAATTTCGACGTAATCACTTGGATTCACAACGATAGCAACGTCAGCGTGATTTTTCGCCGCAGCCCGAATCATTGTAGGGCCGCCAATATCGATGTTTTCAATCGCCGTTTCAAAATCGCAATCGGGTTTCGCAATCGTCGCTTCAAAAGGGTATAAATTCACCACTACCATATCAATAGCGTGAATAGCATTTTCTGCCATCACAGCATCATCAATGCCGCGTCGTGCCAAAATACCACCGTGAATTTTTGGGTGTAATGTTTTAACACGTCCATCCATCATTTCGGGAAAACCCGTGTAATCGGAAACTTCTATTGCTGTGATGTTATTTTCAGTTAATTCTTTAAACGTGCCACCCGTCGATAAAATTTCAATGCCAAGTTGATTTAAAGTGCGACAAAATTCAACAATGCCTGTTTTGTCAGAAACACTAACGAGAGCGCGAAATATTTTTTTGTTCATTTCGGTTTTAAGTAAGTTAATAAAAGTGGATTTTGTTTTACCACATCAAGTCATCAGGAATTTCAAATGCCGCATAAGGATCATCTGAAACTATTTCATTTTTTGTTTCAATTAAAACTAAAATACGGCTTCCATCACGTTCCTTAATTCTTAATGCGGTTTCATAATTAATCAATTCATAATTTTTTCCGCCTCTCACAATTGCTAATTTCCCTGCAACTAATTGAGTGCGCAAATCTTCAGTCACGTAAAGCGTTTTAACCGTTATGCCATCCGTAAAACGATAAGGGATTTCAGCATTTTTCGTATCGAATGGAATTTTATTTTCGTCAATTAATTGCTTAATTTGTGCTTTATTTTCTTTTTGCTTAGCGTGTTCTTGCAGTTGTAAATTTAACAACTGATCACGTTCCGTTTTTTCGGCGGTGGCTTTTTGTGCCCACATCTTCGCTTCGTCTAAGACTTCGACATTATGATGACGCTGTGCTTGTTGCTGTTTATGTTTTTCAGTTTTAATCGTTTTAGCTTTTGCACTGCTGACCAAGCCAGATTGGAGCAGCTGCTCTTGTAACGATAATTTTTTACTCATAAACAAATCGCTCCAATTCAATCGCATCAAAATCTTTCACTTGTTGATGTGTTGCTTCAGTTTGTGGGGCATCTTCTTCACGAATTAGCCAAATTGTTTGTAAGCCTGCTGTTTGTGCCGCATTCAATTCAGCCTCGATGTCTGACAAAAAAATTAATTGTTCTGCGGGAAAACCAATGTATGCGACGATATTTTCATACGAATTACTGTCTTTTTTATTACCAATGTGCGTGTCGAAATAGCCAGAAAAAAGCGGTGTTAAATCACCAGCCTGAGTGTGTGCAAATAATAATTTTTGTGCGTAAACCGAGCCAGAAGAATAAATATACAAATCAAAACCTTCTGCTTTCCAAGTTTGTAAATTACGAATTACATCTGGGTATAAATGTCCTGTTAATTCACCGCGTTTATAACCTGATTCCCAAATTAGACCTTGTAATGATTTCAACGGTGTAATTTTTTTGTCGTCGTCCATCCATTGAATTAACTGAGTGATGGCTTGCTCTAAATCTAATTCTGCACTAACTTCTGCATTCACATCAGCCAATAACGCCTGAACGATTTCATTCGCGGCATTTTCATGTATAAATTCAGCAACATGTGCACGAGCGTAAGGAAATAAACTGTCTTTTACAAACGATAAAGACGAAGTTGTGCCTTCAATGTCGGTAATAATCGCCTTAATCATGCTGCCAATTCCTGTTGTAATTTGTCGAGTGTTGGAAATTTTTTTGAAATATCACTTTTGGTGAAATTCGCCACCCAACCCTCAGGATTAGTAAATAAACGAATGCACGCCAAATACGGATTTTCACCCATATCAAACCAATGTGTGACATTTTCAGGGACGCTAATTAAATCGCCTTTTTCACATAAAACACCAAAAACTTGTTCGCCAACATGTAAATAAAACAAGCCTCTTCCTTCGACAAAAAAACGTACTTCAAATTCGCTGTGCGTGTGTTCAGCGAGAAATTTTTGCCGCATTGCTATTTTCTCGGGATGGGTTGCATCGAGCTTTATCAGATCGGCGGATTGAAAACCATATTGATTTTTTAAGCGTTTAATTGAATCCGAATAAGCATTTAAAACGTCGTCATTACTCGCATTATTTTCTAATTTTTGCGTTGCTGTCCAACGCTCAAACTGTACACCAATAGTGTTTAATTCAGCTTGAATATCAGAAAAATCCGTAACACGCTCAAGATTCTCTGGTTCGTTTTCAGCATAAATTGTTAACACACTCATTTTTTTAACTCCGTAATTCGCAAGTAAATAAAAAATCTAAAGCGTCTAAATAACGCAATGATTCTTCGATGCTATCACCCCAAGTATATAAGCCATGACCCTCGATTAAATACGCATAAATTTCATCGTTAGAATCCATGTAATCATCAATATTCTCAGAGAGTTGTGCGATATTTTGACTGTTTGCAAAAATCGGTACAACAACACGACTTTCATGTGTGGTTATGCCACTAAATACTTTCAATAGTTCGTAATTTTTTAATGTGATTTTTTTCTTACCTTGCATCGAAATCAACGTACTATTTAGCGAATGTGTATGCAACACTGCATTCACGTCAGAAAAACGCTGATAAAGTTGAATGTGCAACATTGTTTCCGCTGACGGTACTTTTCCATCGAGAGAATTACCGAGTGCGTCGACAAGCATAATATCATCAGACTGTAATTGCCCTTTGTGTTTTCCAGAAACGGTAATAGCGATAGTTCCATCTTCCAAACGGGCAGAAAAATTACCACTTGTAGCGGGACACCAACCTTTACTATCGATAACTTTTCCTGCGTAAATTAATGCGTCGGCGAGACTGTAAAACTGGTCAGGGTAGTTGTAGTGGCTCATTAAATTCTCAAAATAGTGTGATAAAAATAAACTCATTTTTCAATTTTTAGGGATTCCCCTCATTACTTAGCCATTTAGGGAATCGGCTAATACTTAAACGAGTTCACTAACTTAATAATGCTTTTTATAAAAAATAAGTGGCTTAAAAGGGCCCAATATTAGCATTTTTAACATTCTAATGATTCAATTGAATGTACACGAATTAGAACACCTTTTTTCTTAGTGCGTGTTTTAAAAGTGGAAAAAAGGGCTGAAATGTAGAAGAATCCGCAATTTTCCACAATGAAAAAGAATCGATCCAAGAAGATTAAGCGTTACCCAACAAATTTGAATGATAAAAAATGGCTG
>BJHG01000071.1 GCA_014191975.1 Methylococcaceae bacterium
GCTGAGAACTCGGCAAAGGCACGAGAAAACGTGCATTCATCTGGAACATCATTTTTTCGCTCCCATCCGCAAAGACGTCTTAATGCACTATCGCAATCAAGCCGGTCGAGCAACGCCCTTGTCGTCGGCAGGTGATAAACCATTTTCGCCACTAAGGCTCTGGCTATCGCCGTACGATCTTTTGGTGGACGCCCTGGAAAACCGCGGCTTGAATAGATAAATTCTTCAATGCGTATCAGCTCTAATATTGACACCAATTCTTGTTGCTTTTTGGTCAGTGGCCCTAACTCTTCGGATAACCAGGGGAATAAACTGATTTGAATACTCAGCCATGTTTGTGATAAAGTTTCTCGTAGCCCGCTCATATTATTGATAGTAATGGTTATTTTACGATTCTATTTTATCATTTCAGAGCAGGGGTTTTTCTTTTTTCTTGGCCAATCTGGCCATAAATAAACTCACTTTCAGCCGTTTTGCAAGTTGCTCATCAATACTTTGATTTTGAATCATTTTCAATACAAACAACGCCCACTGAAATGACTGGTTTTTTGATGAATTCAATTTTACTCAAAAAAGCTGGATTAGTAGCGCAAGTGTCGGCGTTAGAGTTCGTAGATAATAAAATTGAATTTAAAAAAGTGATGGTTAATTCGTATTTTGCGGCAGTAATCGCTGATTTTATTCGCCAAAAATTAGTAGAAACGCAAACCAGTTTTTCTTTTGAAACCGTTATGTCATCGAGCGATAAAATTGATTTTCTTAAAAAAGCACAACAAAAAGGCTTTCGAACCTATTTATATTATGTTGCGACAAAAGCACCTAGCATCAATGTGTCGAGAGTTAAAAATCGCGTCAAAATGGGAGGGCATAGTGTCCCAGAAGATAAAATTATCAGTCGTTATCGGCGTTCATTGGATTTACTTGTTGATGCAGTAAAATCGAGTAATCGGGCATATATTTTTGATAACTCTGATAGTCAAGGTCATGTATTGCTTGCAGAAATTACTAATGGTAAACAAATAGAGATGAAAGTTGACTTGATGCCTGATTGGTTTAAAACCGCATTTTGGGATAAATTTTAATGAACAACATCGGCAAACCCGAACGCGACACGCAAAACCGCGTGATTGCTTTATTTCGTGATGAATTGCATTATCGTTATTTGGGCGATTTTCACGAGCGTGAAAATAACAGCAATATCGAAGAATCCATACTCACCGCGTATTTAACCAAAAAAGGCTATCACGCCCCGCAGATCAGCGCAGCGATAGGCAAATTACAAAACGAAGCAAGTAATCACAGCCAAAATCTTTATCATAAAAATAAAGCCGTTTATAGTTTATTGCGCTACGGTGCGCCCGTGAAAACGAGTGCCAGTGAAAACACGCAAACGATTCATTTTATTGATTGGAAAAATCCCACTGAAAATGATTTTGCGATTGCGCAGGAAGTGACGCTAAAAGGTGAGCAGACACGTCGCCCCGATTTGGTGTTATATTTGAACGGCATTGCCATTGGCGTGATTGAACTCAAAAACAGTCGCGTGTCGATTGGTGATGGCATTCGACAAAATTGCTCCAATCAACGCCCCGAATTTAATGAGTGGTTTTTCTCGACGGTGCAATTTATCTTTGCGGGCAATGATAGCGAGGGGTTGCGTTATGGCACGATTGGCACACAAGAAAAGTATTTTTTAAGCTGGAAAGAAAACGAGCAAGAAAACGACCGCTACAAACTCGATAAGTATTTGCTGAAAATGGGCGAAAAATCGCGCTTAATTGAGTTGATGTTTGATTTTGTCCTATTTGATGGCGGTGTGAAAAAATTGCCGCGTGTGCATCAATATTTTGGGATAAAAGCCGCGCAAACGCATATTAAACAACGCAAAGGCGGGATTATTTGGCATACGCAAGGCAGCGGAAAAAGTATTGTGATGGTGTTGCTGGCAAAATGGATTTTAGAAAATAACCCAAATGCCCGCATTGCGATTGTGACGGATCGTGACGAACTCGACAAACAAATTGAGCGCGTTTTTACCGAGGTAGGCGAGCCAATTAAACGCAGTAGCAGTGGCGCGGAACTGATGGCGCTACTGGGTCAACATAAACCGCGTTTGTTGTGTTCGCTGGTGCATAAGTTTGGGCGCAAAGACGTTGACGATTTTGATAAATTCATCAAAGAATTAGCCAATCAACCAAGTCACGCGGTGGGTGAAGTGTTTGTTTTTGTCGATGAATGTCATCGAACACATAGTGGCAAATTGCATCAAGCTATGGAAGCCATCATGCCGAATGCGGTGTTTATTGGTTTTACGGGAACGCCACTGCTTAAAGCAGACAAACAGACCAGTTTAGACGTTTTTGGGAATTATATTCACACCTATAAATTCAGCGAAGCCGTTGAAGATAAAGTGGTTTTAGATTTGACTTACGAGGCGCGTGATATTGATCAATTTTTACGCTCCAATGACAAAGTGGATGAATGGTTTGATGTCAAAACCAAAGGCTTAAACGATTGGCAAAAAAACGAGCTGAAAAAGAAATGGGGCACAATGCAAAAAGTGCTGAGCAGCAAATCACGCATTGAGCGCGTGGTGAGTGATATTGTGATGGATTTCTATACAAAATCACGGCTGAGTAACCATCGCGGCAATGCGATTTTAGTGGCGTCGAGTATTTATGAAGCCTGTAAATATTTCACCACGTTTCAAAGCACTGAAATGAAAAATCACTGCGCGGTGGTGACGTCCTACAATCCGCAAGCCAAAGATATTACGCTCGAAGATTCGGGTGTGAGCAGTGAAACCGATAAGCAATTTATTTATAACACCTACACAGCTTTACTCAAAGCGTGCGACGCGAAAGCGGGTATGAGTAAAACCGAAACCTACGAAGAAAAAGTTAAAGCGGCCTTTATTAAAGAACCTGCGAATATGAAACTCTTAATTGTCGTTGATAAATTATTGACGGGATTTGATGCGCCTTGTTGCAGTTATCTTTATATTGATAAATCCATGCAAGATCACGGCTTATTTCAAGCGATTTGTCGCACCAATCGTTTAGATGGTGAAGATAAAGACGTTGGCTGCATTGTGGATTACAAAGATTTGTTTCACAAAGTCGAAAACGTCATTTCGGTTTATAGCAGTGAACTCGATACCAGTGCTGGCGGGGCATCGCCCGATATTTTACTCCATGAGCGACTTGAAAAAGGCAAAGAGCGACTAGATCAAGCACTCGAAGCCATTTTTTTATTATGCGAACCCGTTGAGCCGCCACACGGTGAGCTTGATTATATTCATTTTTTCTGTGGCAATAGCGAAAATCCAGAAGATTTAAGCCAAAATGAACACAAACGCACCGCGCTCTATAAAGCAACGGTCGCATTGGTTCGCGCTTATGCGAATATAGCCGATGATTTATCTGCCGCAGGTTACGACAATGCCGCCATTAAACGCATCAAAAAGCAGGTTGAGGATTACGTCAAATTGCGTGACTTGATTCGCAATGCCAGCGGTGAAAATCTTGATTTAAAAGCCTATGAAGCGGATATGCGGCATTTACTCGATAGGTATATTGAGGCGGGTGAATCAACGATTATTTCGCCTTTTGGGGATTTGCCGCTGCTTGAGTTGATTATTAAAACAGGCGTGGCAAATGCGATTAGCCAACTGCCCAAAGCCTTGCAAGGCAATCAGGACGCGGTAGCTGAAACCATTGAGAATAATATTCGCAGCACCATAATCAAAACACAGTTAAATGATCCCGCGTATTTTGAAAAAATGTCTGCATTACTCAATGAAATCATTGCCAATCGAAAAGCCAAAGCGATTGAATACAATGAGTATTTAAAGCAAATTGCAGACTTAGCCAAGCAAGTTATCGCGCCAGAACACAACACACACCCCGATACACTTAACACGCCCGCTAAACGCGCTATTTATAACAATGTAGGCGAAAATGAAGCCTTAGCGTTAGCGATAGACAAAAAAATCAAAGACGTCAAACCGCACGGGTGGCGCGGTGTAATAAGTAAAGAAAACGTGATTCAACAGGCGTTATATGAGATTCTGGGCGATTTTGCAGAAGTTGAGCGTATTTTTAATATTATTACGCAACAATCGGAATACTAAAGCCGATGAAAAACGCCATTCAACTCAATGACATTGTCGTCGAGGTCACGCAAAAGAAAATTAAAAACATTCATTTAAGCGTTTACCCAAGTGGACAGGTCAAACTTTCTGCGCCTTTGCACATGAATCAAGACACGATACGCGTGTTTTTGATTTCAAAATTAAGCTGGATTAAACAAAAACAAAAAAAGTTTGCAACGCAGCAACGCGAAACGCCGCGTGATTGCATTGATCGTGAAAGTCATTATGTGTGGGGAAAACGGTATTTACTCAAAATAATTGAACATGATGAGCGTCCTAAAATCAGTTTAGGGCATAGCGAACTTTTATTGACTGTTCGCCCAAAAACATCGGCCGCGCAAAAACAAGCTATCATGGATGAATGGTTGCGTGAAGAACTCAAGAAAGCGCTGCCGCCTTTAATTGCAAAATGGGAACCGGTGATGGGTGTGCAGGTGAAAAAGTTTTTTGTGCAAAAAATGAAAACGCGCTGGGGAAGTTGTAATTACACAAAAGCCAATGTTAGATTTAACAGTGAACTGGCAAAAAAGCCGATTGAGTGCTTAGAATATGTTGTTGTACATGAGCTTGTGCATCTGCTCGAACCGAGTCATAACGCGCGTTTTCATCGTTTAATGACGCAATTCCTGCCGCATTGGAAATTGATTAAAGACGAATTAAATCGACTGCCGATTGCAGTTTAAAAGTGATGTTATCTCATTATTCAATGGTGTATCCCATACCATAAACGGCTTGAATAATATCTTTTTTACTCGTAATTTTTTGTAATTTTTGACGCAAATTTTTGATATGTGTATCCACGGTGCGATCGGAAATATCGCGATCATCTTCATGGAGTACATCAAGCAGATTAGCGCGTGAATAGACTTTGCCGCGTTTATCAAGCAGCGTAGATAAAATGCGGAATTCACTTAACGTTAAATCCAGCAAAATGCCTTCGCAGTACGCATGGCATTTCACTTTATCTAAGCTAAACCCCGATACCGTAGCTATCTCAGGTGAAAAATTTTGCTGGCGTCGAAAAATAGCTTTAATTCTGGCGACAACTTCTTTTACGCTATATGGCTTGCAAATATAATCGTCTGCGCCAATTTCAAGGCCTTTTAATCGGTCTGTTTCGCCAATTCGCGCTGTGAGTAAAAAGAGTGGCACCGTTGAAAATTCTCGGATTTCTTTACATAAACTTATGCCATCGCGTTTAGGCAGCATAATATCCATTAAAATCAAATCGGGTGAATAGTGCTTAACCCAACTAATCACATTATCGCCATCATCAATAATATGACTTTTAAAACCGTCATGGGCTAAATAATCAGCCAGTAATTGCGCTAATTTGGGTTCATCTTCAACGATTAAAATCTTCTTATTTAGCATATTGCATCCATAAAATTACTATTTTGGCAATTCAACGACAATTCGCACGCCACCCAATTCAGATGCCGTTGCATAAATCTTTCCGTTATGTGCTTTCACAATATTATGACAAATAGCAAGCCCGAGTCCTGCGCCACCCGTTTGTCGATGTCGTGATTTATCAACGCGATGGAAACGCTCGAAGAGTAGCGGTAATTCTTCTATAGCGACACTGGGTGCACTGTCTTCAACGTAGATAATAATTAAATCTGTTTTTTCTAAAAGTGTGATGCGACAAATGCCATTGTCGTTTGTATAGCGATAACTATTTTCAAGTAGGTTGGAGAGTAATTGCACCAATCGCATGGCATCACCATTTACGGTGGCATTGGTTGTGTTGGTTTCAAACTGGAGTTTTATTTGTCGACTGACAAATCGATGCTTGAAACTCACAATCAAAATTTTAAAATGATTCACGAGTTCAACAGGGTTAAATTGATAATCGAGCGCACCTAAGTCAGAAAGGGAGAGTTGATATAAATCATCTACTAGGCGAGTGAGCGAGAGTACTTCATGTTCGAGTGATTGAAGGCGCTCTGGGGTTGTGGGGCGAATACCGTCCACTAATGCTTCAATTTCACCGCGAAGAACGGCTAGTGGCGTTCGCAGTTCATGGGAAATGTCAGCAAGCCATTGTTGTCGGGCTTGTTCACTTTGTGCAAGAGCACGGCTCAATATATTAAAATCTTTGGCGAGTATGACCAGTTCGTCATGACTTTTTTTGGAAATAGGAATTTGAATTGAAAAATTCCCCGTAGCGAGCAGGCGCATACCTGCCGTAATATTTTGAAGTGGCAATAAAATTTGCCTTGCCATCAAAAAAGCTAAAAATAGCGATAGTAACAGCGCAAATGCCATAATCCATAAATAGCCTTGCAATTGACTTTCCATGAAATTGACTAACAGCAAATCCGTAATAATAGGGTTAGGTTTGACAATTAACCAACCGATGGTAGTGGTCTTGATTTTATCGTCTTGCAAGATTTTGGATGAAATCGCCAGTTTATATTCTGTTGAGAAATTAAATGGATTGGGTGGTATCGTTATTCCAATGACGGTCTCATTATTCTCATCAATAATTGAAATTCGTCTCATATCAATCCATGTCGCATCTGAAGGTAAGGGCGACTGAACGGGTAGGGATGAATTTGGATTTTTGGCTAGTGATGAATTGGCTACCCATGTAGACCACGCTTCTTCATTGCGTAATTTATCCCAGTTTTGTTCTACTTGATAAAATTCACTGAGTTCAAGGGCAAAGGGTTCGAGTTTTTGTAGCTCTATTTTTTGAAGGTAAGCAGTGAGTCCCTTCTGGAAATTGAAGTGCACTGCGACGATAACTAAGCTGAGTAGCAATAGCATCATGGAGAAAAAAAGGAGGAACAGTTTTTCAAATAATTTAAATTTCATTTTTCAAACCGTTCCTCAAGCGATGTCCCCGAGGAGGTAATCTTTAAAATTTCAAAGTTGAGACAAAGTCTACGGGCAAATTGTGAAGAAATTATGGAGAACATGCTTTTTTATTTGTTTATTTTAAAAAATATACAAACATATTTTGTAATGTTGTTTGTAATGTTGTTTGTAATCTGAATTTGACGCTTTTGTTGGCTCATAAAAAGCCTATTTTTATTGTATCATTTTGACAGACATTGTCTTGGTATTCAAAAAAAAAGTCTCTATTTTTCTTTTCTTATGAATAGCACAGCACGTAAAAGGGTATTGCGCAAAGTCTGCGTACACTAAAATTATTTACATACTAAATAGCTTGGTTATTTGTTTTTAACTTATTGATAAATAGTAAAATCGTATTTTTTTGTGAAAATTATTTTGCATAATGTGGTGATTTTTCTTTTTTATTTGACGTGCTTTGCTAGAATTACCAACGGAGATAGTAGGAAATATGAGTGCCGTTTTAAATTGTGAACTACCCCCTATTGTTCATGAGATAAGACGGCATTTGTTTTTTAAAATTTTATCTTAATTCACTCAAGGCCATTGTCTTGTCAAACGAGTTTATATCACTCAATAAAATTGAAAATGTTGCGGTCTTGGTTTCATTTTTAGCGCGTAATTAGATAAATTGTGATACAAGGATATAAAGAGAAGAAACGATGATTGCGTTAAACGTGGCAATCATACCAAACACTCTAAATTTAAAATTCTCATTTTCTTGACTAACGCCCCAAGCGTGAGACAATCGACCAATCAGTAAAGAAATGCCCAGAAAATGAATTAAATAAATTGGCGCCCCAATTGATTCAGTCATATAAATTAAAATGAGAGAAATTGGCACATATTCAGCGAAATTTGAATGCACTCGAATAGCTCGCAGTAACTGTGGATTTCCTCCATCACCTAAAGCAATTTTATTTTGTCGACGTAGGCGTAATGTTAAAAAACTAAGACGAACAAAACCTAAGCCTAAAATAGCGGCGTAAATGGGCGTAAATAACATTTTTAAACTTCTATAAGTGAGTGGATCATATTACTGAAAAATTCTTTTTTTATTTTATCAAATGAGCAATTGAAATTCATCCTATTACGCGAAACTAATCTACTCTTGATACTGTTTTTATATCAGCTAATAATTAACATAAACAGATGTGATAGATAATAAAAAAGCCGCTAAATCTCAAAAAATTGCGGTTTTTTAGTTATGGCAGGGTGTTCTTACAAAACAAAATCTCCCATCGTCAAACTTTTCACGCCACTCAATAAAATTGAAAATTCTGCGTTACTGTCTGCATTCTTTTTCACTT
The DNA here is from genome assembly GCA_014191975.1 of Methylococcaceae bacterium. Taxonomy (GTDB): domain Bacteria; phylum Pseudomonadota; class Gammaproteobacteria; order Methylococcales; family Methylomonadaceae; genus UBA10906. Next base: position 8,326 of record BJHG01000071.1, read on the forward strand.
GGTTGATGAGGCTTTGAGACGTTGCAGTGAGGCGTTTAGTAGGGCTATTTTTTAAAGATTTCAGTCTAGGCTTCCTTATGGGATTAGACTGGGTTCCCTTTATTTTTTCGTTTATAACGATTAATGCTTTGAAAGCATTGAGAACATGATTGTCAACACGTAGAGCAATTTGCGTTTTCGTTGAACCGGAAGGTCTTCCTCGCCCACGTTTTAATTCTTCATCTGTTGCAGGTCGATTATCTTCATCTAAGCCGTCCCAAACAAAATATTTTGTTGTTGGTATAGAGCGCATAGCCGTTAATATTTCACTGCGACTCATCGCATTCGTTATCAAGCCAGACATAATAAGTCCCCGTTTCTTTGGCTCGTTATGGCGTTAAAAATTGTGAGGGCGTGAGTAAAATAATGTTGACTAATTTAGTATGTTTTGTGTATGCTAAAGCCAACGTGAAATAAAAAGATTACGAATTGCACTGTTGGGCATTTATTTTAGTGACGTAGCGTATAACTTTTTCATTTCGTGTTAGCTATGAACGAAATTGACTGGGGATATGTGATGCGTATTTTAATAATAATTTTGCTTGTACCACTTGTGTCTTTAATAGGCATTGAAATAGTAGAAAAACATACGTCAGCAGCGGCTATGTATGCAATCTTATTGTTGTTGATTACACCAACCTTAATGAGTAGTTAGCGCTTAGTGAGGTAGTTGATGCTTTTATAAGCGACGCTGCTACTAAACTAAACAATAAACACGCTATTTTTTTTTAACTGAAACAGAGGCATTGATTATGGAATTTTATTCAGAAAGCTTATTAGTTGTCATTGTTTTTATGACATTAGTTGTGGCGTTTTATCTTTTAAAAATTGAATAGCTACGCGATAACGGTTTAACAGAAAATCAGAGTTGATAGTTTTGTATATGCCATGCTAAGAGCTGAGATTTTTTGTTGTTACTTCGCTCCAACTTTAAAAAATGCCATTATGTGGATCTCAGCTCTTGCACCATTTAGGAATCAGTAGATTAAATCTACTGAGAGGTTCTGATACTAACCTAAATCATAAATAGGCTGAGGCTCTTGCAAAACTATTGTGTTTTAACAGGGTATGTTGGGATTAACGCATGCTAAGCCATGATTTTTTAAAATGGAGTTCACTCACGGGTTAATTGTCGTGAATAACGTGGTGTTTCTCAAATTTAGAGCATAGTCGTCCTATAAACTCAAAAAAATCGCATTTTCAATCGTGCAGCTGAATAGTCAGGTAACTAACATCAGCATCTGATTCGCTGTGAGCGCCAAAATACCAAACATCAAGTAACACATGACTTTTGCATGGCCACGCACACGAACCATTCGTCCTCCAAACTCCTCTTTTAAACGACCATTAACTCGCTCAACGGTACTGCGTTCATTATAACGTATGGTTTCTGCTCTTTTATGCCCA
>BJHG01000072.1 GCA_014191975.1 Methylococcaceae bacterium
CAAAAAGACTACCCGCATTGTCCATCAATTCCTTTTTCCATTGACTTACCTGGGTCGGATGGACTCCGTTTTCCTGGGCGATCTCATTGATTGTCTTTGTGCCTTTAACCGCTTCCAAGGCAATCTTAGCTTTTTGTGATCCTGTAAAAATCTTCCGCTTGCTTTCACTCATTTGCCACTTCTCTTTTTTCGACAGAGTATAGCTTAAACTATTGTCCGGATTTCAGGGTCCACTATAGTTTATCAAATGTGGTTTTTTTCTGAAGAATAATGACATTTTAATTATATGCCAGGTTTTTGTGATGCATGCATTTGTAAAAATGACTTTTGTAGTCTTACTTAATGTTTGCCATTCATTCAAAAATAATTTTTTGGGCTGTTTAGTTTTACTTGACCAAAGTATCGTTGGCTATAAACTACAAATCAATAAGGTCAGGTAATTTTTTAGCGACATTTGAAAGCGTCCGTTTAGCGAGTTGAAAATATTGCCCGAGTTGAATCAAATGTTTGATTTCTTTGGGATTAAAAACGAGCGAGGCAATAATTTTAGTAATTTCGATTTCGCCGTTTTCATTTAATGCTTTTGAAACGGATGTTGGTAAATCCATCATAGCAGGGTCAGCGATTGCACGAATCGCTAAAAATGGCAGAGCGTAATGCTGGGCGACCTGAGCAATTGCGTCGCTTTCCATATCGAGCGCAATCGCGCCTGTTTTTGCGTAAATAGCTTGTTTTTCTGTAGCAGTTGAAATCAGTACATTACTGTTAAATAATGCGCCTTTATACGCCACAATATCTGAACCCAAAACTGTTTTTACATGTTGATGCCATGTTGCATTAACCGCTATTTCTAAACCATTGCTATTCAACAAGCTATCGGCTAAAACCAAATCTCCCATTTTTAAATCAGGACTTAACGCTGCGGCACATCCCCAGCTTATCAATTTTGTTGCGCCTTTTGAAACCGCTAATTCTGTGGCTTTTTGAGCATTTTCTGCACCAGCTCCTGCATAAATCAAAATAATATCGTCTGTTAGGAAAATAAATTTTCCACGAATCATGCAACGTTCCCACAGTGCATTCGGGACAGTTTTTAAGGTGCTAAGTTCTTCAGACAGGGCAACAATAATTCCAGTAATCACTTTTTATCCAATTCGTTACGATAGCGAGCTAAAGCCCACAAGGGGAAAAATTTATCATAGCCATGATATTTCAAATAGAACACTTTTGGGAACCCTGGTGCCGTGAAACATTTGTCATTCCAAACACCATCGGCTTGTTGTGTGTGTAAAATAAAATCAATTCCTGCTTTTACTTCAGTGCTTTTCCCTTCGCCTGCCGCACACAACGCTAAAACTGCCCAAGCTGTTTGAAATGCGGTACTAAAGTGATATTTTCCACTAAACGTTGTGTCGTGATAACTGTAATTATCTTCGCCCCAACCCCCATCGACGCGCTGTACGTTTTTCAAAAAAGTAACAGCTTTGGTAAACATGGGGTCGGTTTTTGGTAAATTCGTTTGTTCGAGCGCAATTAAAACAGACCAAGTACCATAAATATAATTTGTTCCCCAGCGTCCAAAAAATGAACCATCAGCTTCTTGCTCTGTGCGTAAATACGCAATTGTGCGAGCTAATGGTTCGGCATATTCAGGATGATTTTTAACCACTTTCGCCATCAACATCGCACAACGTGCACTGACATCGGAAGTCGGCGGATCAAGCAATGCTCCGTGATCCGCAAACGGAATTTCGTTTAAATAATAAGCAGTATTATCGATATCGAACGCGCCATAACCACCATTTTTCGATTGCATTTCTATAATCCAGCGTGTCGCTTGATGAATCGAATCGTCGTGTAATTTTGCGTTTTCAGATTCTGCCATTGCAAATGCAACCACCGCCGTGTCGTCAACATCTGGATAATGCGGATTATTAAATTGAAACGCCCAACCGCCGCCTTTGATATTCGGACGCGAAATGCGCCAATCGCCAGGTTCGTCAGTTAATTGCTTCGATTTCAACCAATCGTAAGCGCTGTTTAAACTACTTTCGACTTTTGGATTTTTAGATATTTTTTGAATTTCTTCAAATGCTAATGCACTCAAACCCGTATCCCACACGGGTGATAAACACGGTTGGCAATACGCATCTTTTTCATTGATAACCAGTAGTTTATCAATCGCTTTGCGAGCGGTTAAAACTAATTCATGATTTTTGTCATATCCCAATAATAGCAATGATTGATACGCACCAACCATTGCAGGCATAATCGCACCTAAACCATCTTCACCGTTCAAACGTTCGATAATCCAGTCTTTTGCTTTTTCAATTGCTAACGCATGGGCATTTTTAGGAATCAACGGGCGTGACATACGCCCTAACTTATCTAAACCCAAAAAGAATTTATTGAGCATTGTACGTTCAGGAAAGTAATGCTGCTCTTCCTCAGGATGTGTTACGAATAATTCAAGAATACTGATGTTATTTGGATTTTTTGCCTTTGCTTTCAACGTACAAATAATAAATAACGGGATCATTACCGTTCGTGACCAATATGAAACTTTGTCCAAATGAAATGGAAACCATTTTGGAAATAACATAATTTCAACAGGAATATACGGTACACCACGCCATGGCAATTGTTCAAATGTTGCCAATGCAATACGTGTAAAAACATTTGCTTTCGCCGCGCCACCCTGTTGTAAAATCCATTCATTCAACTTGGTCATGTGTGGCGCGTTAATATCGTCGCCCGCCATTTTCAACGCATAATAAACCTTAACGCTGCTACTTAAATTACCTTCACCGTCTGTAAACAATGGAAAACTACCATCTTCTGATTGGTGCGAACGTAAATACACCGCAATTTTTGCTTGCAATATTTCATCAATTTCGCCAACAAAGTGCATCATCATGACGTATTCTGCTGGCATCGTGCAGTCCGCTTCGAGTTCAAAAACCCAATAACCATCAGTGTGCTGCAAACTTAAAAGCTTATCTTGTGCCTGCTCAATCGCATTGTCTAAATTATAAGCTTTAGAATGAATAGGTGTTGCCGAGCTAGCGGAAAAATGAGACGCGTGGTCTTGAGATTCTTTAAACATGACAGTCGTCCTTAAAAATCACGGTTTATTTTGATAATTCCAATCGGTTGACACAAGTCCACGACTAGCAAAGTTGAAAAGAGTGTTAAGCAAAAAATCACTGCGGACTGCTAAATTCGTACTAATGATAGTGGCTTTAACACTGTTTCGATTGATTTTTGCTTGTTCCGAATGGTTAAATTGGAGGTTGCTTTTAATTTTTCGTAAAGTCAAAACTGCCATTCCTAATGCCCACAAACAGAATTTACGAATCCCTGTTTCATCGTTGGGAATTAATAAGGTATAACGTAACGCATTGTGTAAATGTCCGTGCGCGACGCTGATTAAATGTTCTAAACCTGTACTAAATGCCACATCGTTTGTTTCATGTGTTAAGTTTTTTAAATCAAAACCCGTTTCGGTAAAAATATCTTGTGGCAGCCAGCAAACACCCCGTTGTGCGTCGTCCCAAATATCTTTCAAAATATTAGTCATTTGCAAGCCCTGTCCAAATGAAACGGATAATTTCATCAAATCAGGTTCATGTGCGGCTATTTCGGGTGAATAATGACAAAACAATTTTGCCAACATTTCACCGACACAACCCGCGACGTAATAACAATACTTGTCCATATCAGCCAGTGTTTCCAAGCCATCATGCAAATCTTTCGCTTGAAAAATTGGCATTCCTTTTGCCATCGTTTCAACGCATTCAAATAAGGCTTTAACTTGCGATGCCTCAAAACTGTGTGTGATTTGAATGACACGTGGAATAACGTGAATTAATTTGTGTTCGGCAGGAATCGTTTGGTCTGATAAAAGTGGTGCCAGTTCTAACGCGAAAACTTCAGATTGCTCGCCTGTTTTCACAACGTTGATAAACTCATTACAAAAATGCAGTTTTTGTTGAGGCGAAAGCGATACTTCATCTTCAATCGTATCGACAATACGGCACAATAAATAAGCATTCGCAACAGCAGGAAACAAGGCTTTAGGCAATTGTGGAATCGTCAATGCGAAAGTGCGAGAAACACCCTCAAGTAAAACAGCTTGAAATTGATCATCAGATAAGTCGTGATATGATTTGGAATTATCTAAGGCAGTTTGAGTGTCGTTAGTCATTTTTGGGGTATGAAATCGAGGTTTTGTAGTTTAAAAAGAGATTTTATACGCATAATCATAGACTGTTTGTGTGGGATTTGCAAAGCGATGTTGTTTTGTTGTGAATTATTGATAATGGTAAATTTGAAAAATCGATTTACAATAAAAACAATAGCTTATTCTCGCAAGCTAAACAGCTGTAGGATAAAATTTGGCAAACACTGGAGTACAGCTCCAAAAAAGGGTATTCTAGCAAAAAATAAGTTAAATATATGAAAAAACTCGCTTTTTTTATAACATACTGATTTTCAAGTTAGATTTATTGTTGTTAAATTACTACAATAAAATCATTTATCATTTTTGGAGAATATTTATGGGCATTCCTTTACGTCAACAATTAGCAGTCGGCAGTTATTTAATCAAACAAAAACTCAAAGGCGTGAAAAAATACCCGCTCGTATTGATGTTGGAACCATTATTCAAATGTAATTTAGAATGCGCGGGCTGTGGAAAAATCGATTATCCAGATGAAATTTTAGATAAGCGTTTGACGTTTGAAGAATGTATGGAAGCTGTTGATGAATGCGGTGCGCCAATGGTTTCAATTCCTGGTGGCGAGCCGTTAATTCATAAAGATATGCCACGCATTGTTGAGGGTTTGATTGCGCGTAAAAAATTCGTTTATTTGTGTACCAACGCACTACTTTTGAAAAAACGTATCGACGATTACACGCCGTCACCTTACTTAACATTTTCGATTCATTTAGACGGTATGCAAGCCCGTCACGATGCGTCCGTTTGTCAAGAAGGTGTTTTTGATCGTGCCGTTGAAGCAATTAAATTAGCGTTAGGCAAAGGTTTTCGCGTCAATATAAACTGCACACTTTTTCAAGGTGAAACAGCTCCTGAGGTCGCTGAATTTTTAGATTACGCCACTGAATTAGGTGTTGAAGGCATCACTATTGCGCCTGGGTTTAGCTATGAACATGCACCAAAACAAGACGTTTTTATTAAAGGCAATGATGTAAAAGAATTATTTCGTGGAATCTTTAAAATCGGAAAAAATCGCAACTGGCAACTTAATCATTCATCGTTGTATTTGGATTTTTTAGCGGGTAATCAAGATTACAATTGCACTCCGTGGGGAAATCCGACGCGTAACGTTTTCGGCTGGCAAAAACCTTGTTACTTACTCGCTGACGAAGGTTATGCGGCGACATTTCAAGAATTACTCGATACCACGCCATGGGAAAATTACGGTAGCGTAAATAACCCAAAATGTGCGAGCTGTATGGCGCACTGTGGTTACGAAGCAACTGCTGTCGAAGATATGTTGAAACACCCAATAAAAGCATTTTTGACCTCGATTCGTGGCATAAAAACCGAGGGCGAAATGGTCAGTACGATTGCACCAATTTCAACACCCGCATCAATGTTGGCAGGCATTCCAATTAACGTCGAACACACAAAATAATTCTTTCGGATGGCATGATGATGCAATTTAAAAAATTAGCCATCGTGGCTTTTTCATTGAGTAATTTGTTTTTAACATCTGTTTTCGCACAAGAAGAAAGTACGTCAGCTTTCGCACAAGAAGAAAGTACGTCAGCGCGGCAAATTGTGGATAAATTTCAGACTGAATTAGTTCAAGTCATGAAAAACGGTAAAAAATTGGGTTATAGCGGACGTTTCGACAAACTCGAAACCTCCGTTTCAAATAGCCATGATTTGCCGAAAATTGCTCGAATCGTTGTTGGCAAAGAATGGGAGAAACTAACAGAAGAGCAGCAAAAGAAATTAACTGATGTATTCAGTAAATTAAGCATTGCATCTTACGCACATAATTTTAAAGATTTTGATGGTGAGGCGTTTGTAATTGATTCGGAAGAAGAAACTAAAATGGGTGGAGTGGTCATTCATTCGCATTTGGATTTACCTGACGATAAGCCTGTAAAATTCGATTATATGCTCAAAGAAAAAGGCGTCAGTTGGCGAATCATAAATATCATTGCAAATGGTGTGAGTGATTTAGCATTAAAGCGTTCAGAATACACGGCGATTTTGCAACGTGATGGTTTTGATGCACTAATTACAAAAATTAACGAAAAAATTGATAACTACGCGAAACAGTGAGGCGTGAAAAATGACTAAAAAAACGTTAGCAACTTTGATTTGTAGTGTTTTGTTTGCTGCAAATGTGCAAGCAAAAGCGAGCGACCCTTATGAAAGTTTTAATCGCTCGATGTATGATTTTAATAGTTCCGTTGATGATTACATCGCCGCGCCGTTGGCGAATGGTTATAAATTTATCACACCGTCTGTTGTGCAAACAGGCGTATTCAATTTTTTCAATAATTTGAAAGGTGTCAATGTTGTTTTGAATGATGTTTTACAAGCGAAATTTTCACAAAGTGTGGCAGATTTAGGACGTTTTACACTGAATTCAACGGCGGGGTTAGTTGGAATTATTGATGTAGCACAATATGCAGGCTTAGAACAAAGTGACGAAGATTTTGATCAAACACTTGCTGTTTGGGGCGTTCCACAAGGTTCATATTTAGTATTGCCTCTTGTTGGTCCGATGACGATCCGAAGTGCCCCTGCGTCTGCGTTTGATTCTGCGGCAAATCCTGCGAGCTATGCCAGTGTGGGTCTTTATTATGTCAGTGCTCCAATTCAATTTATGGCCGCGTTAAATGCACGAGCTAATGCCGAAGGTGCTTTAAAATTTATCAATGAAGTTGCGTTAGACAAATATGTTTTCACGCGCGAATCATTTTTACAATGGCGTAAAAATTTAGAAAACGATGGCAAAGTCAGTGGGTCGATTGACGATGATTTGATGATGGTGGAAGAAAAAATCGGGTCTGGTTTGAATTTACGCTTGAGTGATTACAAACAATTTGAAACTGCCGCAAAATCCTTTGGTTATGTAGTGCAAAAATTTGACCTTGCAGCCAAAAATTTTGAGCAAGCTAGTCATAAAATAGAACACTTGAAACCGAGATAAATCATTCGTTGATTTTATATGTTAGTTCAAATGCTTGTAAAATAACACGTTCATCAGCTGTTGTTTTACAAGCATTTTCGCTTAAATATCGCCGCCATAATCGTGCGCCATATTCACCATGAAACAAACCTAGAATATGGCGTGTCATACTATTCAAACGCACACCATTTTTGAGTTGTATTTGAATATACGTCAGTAATTCAAATAAAATTTCTTCCCGAGAAAGTGCTGATGTATTGTCATCGAACAAAAATGAATCGACCCCTGCCAGTAAATAAGGATTTTGATACGCTTCACGTCCTACCATTACACCATCAATAGAATCAAGTAATTCTGCGGATTGCGCCAAGGTTGTAATACCACCGTTGATAATGATTTCAAGCTCTGGAAAATTTTTTTTCAATTCAAAAACCACGTCATAACGTAACGGTGGTATTTCACGATTTTCTTTTGGTGATAAACCTTTTAACCATGCTTTTCGAGCGTGAATAATAAAGGTTTCACAGCCTGCCTTGGCGACCGTTTCAACAAAATAGGTGAGTTCTTCATAAGAATCGTGTTCATCTATCCCGATACGTGATTTAACGGTAATTGGTATTTTAACGACTGCTTGCATTGCCGCTACACAATCGCCTACTAATTGCGGCTCTGCCATTAAACACGCGCCAAACCGTCCATTTTGTACGCGATCACTCGGACAGCCTACATTCAAGTTAACTTCATTGTAGCCAAATTCTTCTGCTATTCGTGCACACGTTGCTAAATCAGTCGGATTACTGCCGCCCAATTGCAGTGCAATAGGTTGTTCTTCTGAATTAAATTGCAAAAAACGTTGCGAATTACCGTGAATCAATGCGCCAGTAGTGACCATTTCGGTATAAAGCAACGCATTTTTCGAAAGTAATCGATGAAAGTAGCGACAGTGCGAATCTGTCCAATCTAACATTGGTGCAACACAAAATCGGTGAGAGAGTTTTTCTTTATTTGTCATTATTTAAGACGATTAAAATATACTTGTTATAGCCTGTTTTTTATGAGAAATCCGTGATTTGAGGACCTGCTTGCGTAAAATTGAAATTGTTATTTGCGGTTGTGTATTTTTTGAAGTTTGAGATAAACATTTCTGCTAATTTTTGCGCGGTTGCATCAAAAATAGCTTTGTCTTCCCACGCATTTCTTGGGTTTAACAAATGCGTATCAACACCACCTAAGGTTTTTGGAATAGTTAAATTGAAATATGGCATGATTTCAAATTCTGAATGATTGATGCTGCCGTCCAAAATAGCATGCACACAAGATCGTGTACCTTTGATACTCATCCGCTTACCTACGCCATAACCACCGCCAGTCCAGCCGGTATTGACCAAATACGCATTAACACCATTTTGTTCCATTTTCTTGCCTAGTAACGTGGCATAAACAGTTGGATGCAAAGGTAAA
>BJHG01000073.1 GCA_014191975.1 Methylococcaceae bacterium
CAAAAAGACTACCCGCATTGTCCATCAATTCCTTTTTCCATTGACTTACCTGGGTCGGATGGACTCCGTTTTCCTGGGCGATCTCATTGATTGTCTTTGTGCCTTTAACCGCTTCCAAGGCAATCTTAGCTTTTTGTGATCCTGTAAAAATCTTCCGCTTGCTTTCACTCATTTGCCACTTCTCTTTTTTCGACAGAGTATAGCTTAAACTATTGTCCGGATTTCAGGGTCCACTATACATGGATTCAATTGTTGATGTTAGCGAAACGAGTTTTGATCAAGATATTTCGTTTATAGGCGTGGGTTCTGAGAACGAATTAGATGAGTTGAATACGGATTTATTTGAATTTTCTGTTCAGGAATCTGTGAAAGATGATTCTGAATCGGAATTGATTTTTTTTAATGAAGCGTTGAGCTTTAATCCGATTCAAAAAGATCCGTTAGAAGAACTGTCATTTAATTTAGATTTCACAGCACTTGAAGTTGAAAAAGAAATGATTATTGATGTACCTGATTTTGAATTTGATATAAATTTCACAACACATGAAATTGAAAAAGAAGCTGTTGTTTATGCACCTAAATTTGAATTTGCGTTTGATTTAGATTTTGTGACATTTGACATGGAAAAAATGCAAAAAGGTATCAATAAATAACAATAAATGAGTTGTGTTACAATGTAGACGCTTTAATTAACTTATATTTGAAAAGAGTGATTTTATGAAAAAAATGAGTAAACTGAAACTTTTAGCATTATTCGCATCTGTTGTTGTGTTGGTGCTTTTTCAGAGGGAAGTAGTGCTTCCATTTGCAAAAAATACCGCCTCATCAGATTTGTTTTTGATTGAGAGCAATGATCAAGCCAGTATGATGACGCAATCAAATGACATGACACAATTCGCGTTTGAGCATTGCAATACCCATCTTAAAGCGGATTTAGATTCAACAATAAAAGTCACGTTACCTGAAAAACCATTGAATGCTTGGAGTTTGGGGAATTATGAATATGTTGTTAGTTCTGAAGCGGATGTTTCACATGAAGGCAGTGAAGCAAAAAAACATAAATACGTTTGCCGAATTAGTTATAAAAATGGCGATGATACCAGTGGTGCAGCAAAATTTGAGAATTGGTCATTAGATGGATTATCAAAAGTTGACAACTAATTTTCCTAATTAAAAGGGCGAATGTTATTCGCCCCTACGCACGTTCAATATCAAAACTCAAAACATCTGAAATCGTTTCCGCTTCCACTAAAATCATCAATAATCTATCTAATCCAATAGCAATGCCAGAGCAATCCGGTAATCCTGATTCCAATGCTGCTAATAAACGTTTATCTTTTACAACTTTTGGTAAATCTTCCCGTTCACGAAGTTGTATTTCGTTATTGAAACGGCGATTTTGTTCAATTGAATCGCTTAATTCATAAAAACCATTACCTAATTCGATGCCATTCAAAAAAACTTCAAAGCGATCTGCAACAAGAGAATTGTCTTGATTTAAGCGTGCTAACGCTGATTGACATCCTGGATAACCATAAATTAAACACAAGCCATTTTCACCCAAATGTGGTTGTACAAAAAAACTAAACAGATAATCCAGCCAAATTGCGTGATTTTTTCCACAAAATGTAATCACTTCTTGAATTTCGTGTTGAATGGCAAATGCTGAATATGTTTCAAACGAAAAAACAAGCGCGTTCAATCCAGTGTAATGTTCAAAAATTTCTGCGTAAAAAATACGTTTAGGTGATTCAAATTTGTATTCCGATAATTCGGCAAATAATGCCTCAACTTCGTCCATTAAATCGTTTAAATCAAAGCCAACGCGATACCATTCAAGAATTGTAAATTCAGGATTATGAAATCGTCCGACTTCGTTATTACGAAAGGCTTTACAAATTTGATAAATTGAACCACTACCAGCCGCTAATAAGCGTTTCATAGCAAATTCAGGCGACGTTTGCAGAAACAATTTTTCAGGTTTTGCAAATTCAAAAATCGTCGTAAAAAAATCGAGTTGAGGTTCAGTTCCACAAGCATGACTGAGTAACGGGGTTTCGACTTCTAAAACATTTCGCTCCAAAAAAAAGGCACGAATACAATTTAGCATTCGCGCTCTTTTTTGCAGTAATTCAATCGAACAGCTTGGTTGCCACAGGGTTGAATTTTGGGTCATGATTTATTCTTTGACTCGTGAAATGTATTCGCCCGTGCGGGTATCAACTTTAATTACTTCGTTTTGTGCAACAAATAATGGCACACGAACTACTGCGCCCGTTGATAATTTTGCAGGTTTTCCACCGCCACCTGATGTGTCACCACGCACACCTGGATCGGTTTCAATAATTTCTAGTTCTACAAAATTCCCAGGCGTTACAGCGAGTGGTGCGTCGTTCCAAAGTGTGACTGTACACATATCTTGATCTTTCAACCATAACGCAGCATCACCAACCGTTTTTGCATCTGCTTGATATTGTTCAAACGTATCTGGGTGCATAAAATTGCGGTAATCACCATCATTATAAAGATATTGCATTTCCATATCGACAACGTCTGCACCTTCAAGTGATTCGCCTGATTTAAAAGTTCTTTCGATAACACGCCCCGTTTTTAAGTTACGAATTCTGACACGATTAAAGGCTTGTCCTTTTCCAGGCTTTACAAACTCGTTTTCGATAATCGAACAAGGATCGTTATCGAGCATGATTTTTAAGCCAGATCTAAATTCATTCGTGCTATAAACTGCCATTTTTTGCCTCAAGAATTAAAAAATAAAGTGCCATTATAATGGTTGGTTGTCGAACCTAAAAACTTTAATGACAATCGTGTTTAATTTAATAGCGCTGATGAAATGAAAATATAATCATCTCGTTATTGAAACAAACGTCATTGTCATCTATACTTATCTAGCTTTAAGTTAAAACTTAAAACACCTTTATGGTAGTTGTATCGGTTCTCTCGCAACGATACGCTGTGAACCCCGCCAGGTACGGAAGTAAGCAACGGTAACAGCAGATTCGTGTGCCGAGATGTGGCTGGTACAATTGCCACCCAAATATCCCAAAATTATCAAATATCCCCTCATGAATTATCAGGTTCTAGCTCGAAAGTGGCGACCGCATAATTTCACTGAAGTTGTCGGACAAACGCACGTTATTACGTCGCTCACGAACGCTTTAAAACATAATCGTCTACATCAAGCCTATTTATTCACAGGTACACGCGGCGTAGGAAAGACTACGTTAGCGCGAATCCTTGCGAAAGCGATGAACTGTGAAAATTTGCAAAATTTCAATCCCTGCGGACAATGTGATATTTGCCTTGCGGTAGATGAAGGACGTTTTTTGGATTTAATCGAAGTCGATGCTGCTTCGCGGACGAAGGTTGAAGATACCCGCGATTTACTCGATAACGCACAATACGCGCCGAATCAAGGGCGTTACAAGGTTTATTTAATCGACGAAGTTCACATGTTATCGGGGCATAGTTTTAATGCTTTACTCAAAACACTCGAAGAACCGCCCGCGCACGTTAAATTTCTTTTGGCGACCACGGATCCGCATAAAATCCCCGTCACCGTTCTATCTCGCTGTTTACAACTCAATCTAAAACGCCTTTTGCCAAGTGAAATTTTTACGCAAATGGGCTTTATTTTGGGGCAAGAAAATATTGCTTTTGAACCTGATGCGTTAAAACTGATTTCTCGTGCTGCCGATGGCAGTATGCGCGACGGTTTGAGTTTGCTTGATCAAGCAATTGTGTATGGCAACGGTGCAGTTAATAATGATGACGTTCACGCGATGTTAGGTTCAATTGCTCAACAGCCCGTCGAATCGATTTTGCAGGCATTGGCAAATGCTGATGCGCCCGCAATTTTGAATCAAATTGATGATTTAAGTCAGCTCAATCCTGATTTCAGTGATTTATTACAACAACTTTTACAGTTTCTTCATCGTGTCGCTTTGGTTCAGTACGTTCCAGGGGTATTGACACATGATTTAGATGTTGAATTGGTGGCGCATTTGGCAAAAACGATGTCGCTAGAAGATGTTCAGCTTTATTATCAAATTGGTTTACTTGGACAAAAAGATTTAGAGCTCGCGCCCGATCCACGTAGTGGTTTTGAAATGGTGATGTTGCGAATGTTGACGTTTCGACCTGTCAAAGGTGGTGATACACAACCTATTCAAATTCAACAAAATGCCGTACCGATTTCGCAACCTCGTCAGCAAGCACAGATCGGAACGCCTCAAGTTATTCAACCACATGTGCCGCAAATTTCATCAGCGCCGAGTTTTTCCGATAATTGGGAAACGATTGTTTCGGGATTGAAAGGCATGACGAAACAATTTGCAAGTCGTTGTCTGCTTGAACAATTGGATGAAACACAATGTCATTTGAGTTTAGATCCCCAATTTCAAAGTTTACTCGATCAAGATTCATCGGCAAAATTAGAAAATGCGTTGCGTGAATTGCTCGCTAAACCCTTAAAATTACATATCGAAGTCAAAACACTTGATATGGCAACTCCCGCGCAACAAGTGGTTCACGCGCAAGAAAATCGTCAGCAAGCCGCCGTTGATGCGATTCATCAAGACCCAAATGTTATTTACGCAAAAGAACATTTTGACGCACAGGTTTTACCTGAAACGATTCAACCATACTAACTTTCAAAATAGGAAATAAAAATGAAAAATGCTTTAGGCAATTTGATGCAACAAGCTCAAAAAATGCAGGACGATTTAAAAGTCGCTCAAGGCGAATTAGCGTTGATGCAAGTCACCGGTGAATCAGGCGGTGGCTTGGTCAGTATCATAATGACGGGCAAACGTGAAGCACGCAAAGTTACGATAGACGCTTCACTCGTTGGCGAAGATAAAGATATGCTCGAAGATTTGGTTGCTGCTGCGATTAACGATGCAGTGCATAAAGCTGACAAAATGAAAAAAGAAAAAATGGCAGATATTACCGCTGGATTACCATTGCCAGCAGGTTTTAGTTTACCTTTTTAAGTCGGAGAAAAAGATGAGTGATTGTCTATTTTGTAAAATGGTAGCGGGTGAAATTACGCCGAGCATTGTGTTTGAAGATGACGATGTTTTAGCGTTTAACGATATTCAGCCACAAGCCCCGATTCATATTTTGATTATTCCGAAACATCACATTGCTACACTTAATGATTTGGATAATCTACTTTTGCTGGGTAAGTTGATGCAAACCGCCGCACAACTCGCTAAAAAATTAGGCATTGCTGAAATGGGTTATCGCACAGTTATTAATTGCAATGCCTTGGGCGGTCAAGCGGTCTATCATTTGCATGTTCATTTGTTGGCAGGACGACAAATGTTGTGGCCACCGGGTTAGTCGTTTGATTGTTAAGTCGCTCAAAGATCAATGGTTGTCGATTATTTAGAAATGAGGTGAAATTGTAATGAAATGGATTAAAAAATTAAAAATCATGAAACCGCGTTTTTGGTTTTTGTTGGGCAGTTTAGGCTGTGTATTTTTACTCAGCATGGGCGCATATTTTCAATTTAATCAAGATTTAGAGCCTTGTCCGTTGTGCATTTCACAGCGCATTGCAATTTTTTTGACGGGTTTAGTTTTTATGAGTGCCGTTTCGCATAATCCAGCGCAAATTGGTATCAATCGTTACGCGATTTTGGGTGCTTTAAGCGCATTTAGCGGTGGTGCCATTTCGACACGCCACATTTGGATTCAAAATCTACCACCTGACAAAGTACCTGAATGTACGCCTGCCATTGAATATATGCTGCAAAATTTTCCACTTATCGATACTGTAAAATTGATGCTTTCTGGCACGGGCGACTGTGCGAAAGTAGATTGGACGATGTTCGGTTTTAGTATGCCAGTGTGGACATTATTAGCGTTTTTGATGTTGGCAGCATTGAGTTTGGTGCAAATTTGGAATCATGATTAAACCGCTTATTCTGAAAGTTGCCATCCCCGCTGTTCCATTTTTCCAATTATTTGAATACCTCGCGCCTGAAAATGATGCAAATCTGCAAGCCGGAATTCGCCTTGAAGTCCCGTTTGGTAAAACCTCAAAAGTAGCCTTTTTAATCGCCACCAGTTTTGACAGCATTTTTCCGTTTGAAAAATTAAAACCAATTAAGCGCATTATCGACGATGTGCCTTTGTTGGCTGAAATCGATTTGAAACTGTTGAGTTGGGTGGCAAATTATTATCATCACCCTATTGGCGAAGTGATGAGTGCCGCATTTCCTGTGGCATTGCGGCAAGGAAAGGACGCTATAATCAAGAAGTTGCCCAAAATTTCTGAATCAGAAACTAAAACAACGCAACTTATTTGTAACGAGGCACAGCAAAATGCGATTGATAAAATCAGTGAAACGCTAGGTGAGTTCAATGTTTTTGTACTCGATGGCGTAACGGGAAGCGGAAAAACTGAAGTGTATATGCAGTTAATTCAAACGGTTTTAGATCGACAGCAACAGGTTTTAGTTTTAGTACCAGAAATTACGCTCACGCCACAATTACAGCAACGTTTTCAAGCACGATTCAGTACACACATTGCCATTTCTCATTCTAAACTCACCGATTTACAACGCAAAAATGCGTGGATTTTGATGCAAAGTGGTGTGTGTTCACTTTTACTTGGTACACGTTCTGCGTTATTTACGCCTCTACCAAATATTGGGTTAATCATTCTTGATGAAGAACACGATAGCTCATTTAAACAACAAGAAGGCTTTAGATTTTCAGCACGAGATGTGGCGGTGATGCGTGGAAAATTAGCCAGCGTTCCAGTCGTTTTAGGTTCAGCTACGCCGTCACTTGAAAGTTTATACAACGTTTTTCTAACACGTTATCAGCATTTGCGGCTGCCAGAACGTGCTGGGAATGCGTTGCCGCCATTGGTTGAAATTATAGATGTTCGCCGACAAAAATTGCAAGCAGGTTTATCGTTAAAATTACTAGAAGAAATAACCGCAACGCTCGCTAAAAAAGAGCAGGTTTTATTGTTTTTGAATCGGCGCGGTTTTGCGCCAACGCTAATTTGTGACGATTGCGGTTGGGTTGCACGTTGCGTTCATTGCGACGCAAATTTGGTGATTCATCGACATAAAAATCTGCTACGTTGTCATCATTGCGGCACGGAACACCGTTTGATTTCCAATTGCATTGCATGTCAATCCAGTGCTTTAGCGTCATTAGGTTTAGGAACAGAGAGGCTTGAATTGATTCTGACGCACTTATTTCCTGAAAAAAAGGTGATTCGTTTAGACCGTGATTCGACCTCAAAGAAAGGCGCATTAAATGATTTTTTGGCACAAATTCACACGGGCGACGCGCACATTATTTTGGGAACGCAATTGCTGGCAAAAGGTCATCATTTTCCAAATGTCACACTGGTCGCGATTTTAGATGTGGACAGTGGTTTATTTAGCACCGATTTTCATTCGGGTGAAAAGTTGGCACAATTGATTGTGCAAGTTTCGGGACGTTCTGGACGTGAAAAAAAACAGGGTAAAGTTTTGTTACAAACGCGCCAGCCAACGCATCCGTTATTGACTGAATTGTTGCGTGAGGGTTATGCAAAATTTGCCAAATCGGAATTAGCGATGCGCGAAATGGCTTTTTTACCCCCATTTAGTTATCAGGCATTGCTTCGCGCCCATTCTGAAAAGGAAGATTTGCCACCGGTTTTTTTACAATCGGTTGTGAATTTAGCACAAGGTTTAAATTTGCAGGCGGTTCAAATTTTGGGTCCTATTCCTGCCCCTATGGCACGAAGAGCAGGGCAATATCGTTTTCAATTATTGTTTCAGCACGAAAGTCGTGCTGTATTACATAAATTATTACGTGAATTAATGCCGCAAATCTCGACGTTAAACATGCGGCAAAAAGTGCGTTGGTCACTGGATGTAGATCCTGTTGATTTGTATTAAAAAACCATATGAGCAACTTGCAAAATGGCTGAAAGTGGTTTGATTTATGGCTAGATTGGCCAAGGAAAAAGAAAAACACCTGCTCTGAAATGATAAAATAGAATCGCAAAATAACCATTACTATCAATAATATGAGCGGGCTACGAGAAACTTTATCACAAACATGGCTGAGTATTCAAATCAGTTTATTCCCCTGGTTATCCGAAGAGTTAGGGCCACTGACCAAAAAGCAACAAGAATTGGTGTCAATATTAGAGCTGATACGCATTGAAGAATTTATCTATTCAAGCCGCGGTTTTCCAGGGCGTCCACCAAAAGATCGTACGGCGATAGCCAGAGCCTTAGTGGCGAAAATGGTTTATCACCTGCCGACGACAAGGGCGTTGCTCGACCGGCTTGATTGCGATAGTGCATTAAGACGTCTTTGCGGATGGGAGCGAAAAAATGATGTTCCAGATGAATGCACGTTTTCTCGTGCCTTTGCCGAGTTCTCAGC
>BJHG01000074.1 GCA_014191975.1 Methylococcaceae bacterium
ATTTAATTTTAAAAAAATAAAGAAAAAGGTCCGAGTCACGGTAAATGCAAAAGTAAATGCAAGAGTAAATGAAAGAGTCAAAACAGAGACCAGAACAGGAACCAGAACAGGAACCAGAACAGGAACCAGAACCAGAACAGGAACAGGAACAGGAACAGGAACAGGAACAGGAACAGGAACAGGAACAGGAACAGGAACAGGAACAGGAACAGATGAAAACAGATTTATCACTCACTTTTATCGACAGTAAATAAAATAACTATAATCTATATTTATAAAGCAAAATATATGCCATAAAACCGTTTGCATTATTTATACTATATATGTCTACTAACAGCATTTATATTACATATATTACGCCAAAGAATCTAAAAGAATACGTTAAAAATACTAAGCATAATTATAAAAATATCAATATAGAAATTTACGAAGAATTTATATCTGCCTTAGATGAGGCAGCTATCATTACAAAAACCGATGCTAAGGGAATCATTCTCTCAGCAAACGATAATTTTTTTCCATTTCAGGTTATAGCAAAAAAGAATTGATTGGTCAGACCCATAGATTAGTTAATTCTGGAACCCACCCCAAAGAATTTTTCCATGAAATGTGGAAAACCATTAGTAATGGTAAAATTTGGCGTGGCGAGGTTTATAATCGCACAAAATTAAACGACTTGTATTGAGTACATGCCACTGTATTTCCCATTTACAAAAATGGCGAATTGTACCGATATTCCGCAATCTGCTTTGATATTACAACCCAAAAAGAAGCAGAGCTACTGCTACAAAATATTGTCGCTAAATATCAATCGGTTATTGAAGATATACCTCTGTTCTTTCCAGTCGAATTACGTTCAATTACGAGAGTGAAAGACATTCATAATTGAACGTAAATACAAAACCTAAGCGTTTAATTTGAAATTACTAATGGTTGAAGATAAAACCACCGTTTGATCTTCAAGCATTTTTGCAGACGAGGCTGACTCCTCAACAAGAGCAGCATTTTGTTGTGTTGTGTCATCGATTTGCGTCAGCGATTCATTCATATACCCAATACTTACAATTTGTTCATCAGACGATTTCGTAATGGATTTAATTGTATTTGTCACGCCATCGATAGAATTTAAAATATCCTCCATCGTTTTTCCTGCCTTAATAACTAAATGACTTCCATCTTCTACTTTTTCAACCGAATCATTAATTAGATTTTTAATTTCACCTGCAGCAGCGGCGCGTTGCGCTAAACTTCGTACTTCGGTTGCTACAACGGCAAAACCTCGTCCTTGCTCACCAGCTCTTGCCGCTTCAACCGCTGCATTTAACGCAAGGATATTGGTTTGAAATGCAATGCTATCAATTACCGAAATAATATCGACAATTTTGCGTGAAGATTCGTTAATGCCATCCATTGTTTTAACAACTTGCCCCACCGCAACCACGCCATTTCGAGCAAAATCCGAAGACACTTGTGCTAACGCATTTGCCTGCCTTGTATTTTCACTGTTTTGCTTAATGGTTTCGGTAAATTGATTCATGCTTGCTGTTATGTTTTCCAAACTTGTTGCTTGATCAATGGTGCGATGTGATAAATCATAATTTCCTGCCGTAATTTCCTTGGCAGCGGCTCCAATCACTTCACCAGAATCTTTAATTTCACCGACCATCACTTTTAAGTTTTCAACCGTGTGGTTCATACCTGAAATAACGCTACCAAAAGTTCCTGGGTAAAATTGCTCACTACTTTGGGTTAAATCCCCTTTCGCCAATGCGTTAGTAATCCGTGAAATATCATGAAAGCTACCTTCCAGTGCATCCAGTGATAAATTGACATTATTTTTTAAAACGGCGAAATCGCCCTGCCCTTGTGCCTGAATACGTTGACTAATATCACCTTGTGCGACACGCCCCATAACCTCACCGATATTGTCAATCATCATCCGCATGGTTTCCATTGCATCCGTTGCATTACTAATGGCTTTAGCGTATTCACCATCAACTTTCAAATCGATTTTTTTATTAAAATCGCCCCTATTCAACGCTGACATTAGTTCGTTAACGCCACTAGTTGTAGAAGATAATATTTTTGTGAGGGCATTTAAACGTTTCAATGCGTGAGAAAATCCACCATGTAAACCAGCAGGATAACTTTTCCGAGAAAAGTCACCGTAAGTGACATATGCCATTGAGTAATACATATCAACTTGTGCAGTTTCTACCTGATCCATTAAGTCATTTAATTTTCAAGTAATTTGCTGTAATAGTGTTTGTTTTCCACCAATTTTTGTAATACGAACATGAACGTTGCCTTGACGCCATTCATTTGCTGCTACGTTAAGCTTTTTTAATAATGCTTTATTGCTTTGAATGGATTGGTGCCATGTCCAAACTGAAATAATTGATATTACTGTAAAAATCACAGGAATTAACATTTGATCACCGCTATGCCAGAACCCATAAGCAAGTGAACTTAACCACGCTAATCCAACAAAGAATAATGCAAATTTCTCATTCATCTTAAAGCGACTGAAGAACATTGATAAGCTCATCATAGCTAATACCTTTATCTTCTAATAATTTACCTAAAATAGCACCAGATGCCGCCATAGCGTCTTTTGCACCTGCTTTTTGCTCTGCTTCAAGCATCGTTTTATAAACATCTATCACTATGGGAATTGCTTTAGGGTTAGGCATTCGGCGAACAGACGTGTAACCAATTTTTTGTTTATCTTGGTCAAAAATAGGCGCGACATGCGTAAAAACCCAATAAAAACTACCGTCTCTGGACATGTTTTTGACGAAAGCAAAAATCTCTTTGTCTTCGGCTAAATAATCCCAGAATAATTTAAAAACCACACGTGGCATATCGGGGTGACGGACGATGTTATGTTGATTACCAAGTAATTCTTCTTCTGAATAGCCAGAAAATTCAATAAAAATTTCATTGCCGTAAATAATTCGCCCTTTCAAATCGGTTTTAGACACAATAAAATCATGTTCTCGCATTAAAAGTTCTTTATTTTTAGGTATTACGTCTTTACGCTTCATAGCTTAAGTTTCTCCTTGCTCGTTATAATGCTTCCACATTGTGACAATTTTTAATTTTTTTGTGCTTTTAACCTTATGACACCTTCTGAAGCGACACGATTACACTACTTAAATGCAATGGGCATCACGATTTGGCAATCGCGTTTTAGTTCAGAATCAACAGCATCTGAATCCGCCCCGATTATTTTTGTTCAAAATAGCGTAGCTCTCGCACCTGATGCTTGGAAAAATCTACAAACTGATGTTTCTAATTGTCAGCTATGCAATTTATGCACCACTCGTACACAAACCGTTTTTGGCGAAGGCAATGAAAGTGCTAAATGGCTATTAATTGCTGAAACGCCTGAACAAGAAGAAAATGGACAAAGCCATCCTTTTATCGGTGAATCGAGAGAATTGTTAACTGAAATGTTACGCGCCATGAATTTGACTCCCGAAGACGTTTTTATTACTAACATTTTAAAATGTTCTACACCAGAAAATCGAAATCCGCACGCTTCCGAAATTAAGCAATGTCGCAATTATTTACAACGACAAATCACCTTAATTCAGCCAAAAATAATTATTGCAATTGGACGCATCGCAGCACAAACGCTGCTTGAAAAGACTGAGAAAATTGACACACTTCGGCAACAAATTCATTACGTTGAAAATATCCCGTTGATTGCAATTTATCACCCCTCATATTTATTAGGCTCTCTGATTGAAAAACGCAAAGCATGGCAAGATTTACAATTTGCACTGCAAACGTTTAAAACGCTAACGGACTAATGCGCTAAAATACCACTACTTTAAATTTAAACACGAAACAAAAAAATGACTGATAACGTATACGCTCACGAAATTCAAAAATTTGGTTCTATGGCAGAACTCTGGTGGGATAAACAAGGCGAATTCTGGACGCTACACGCCATCAATCCCTTGCGCTTGAAATATATTCAACAATTCACGGATATTAATGGCAAACGAGTCGTAGACGTAGGATGTGGTGGTGGAATTTTAACTGAAGCCTTAGCACAATCTGGTGCAAACGCATTGGGTATTGATTTAAGTGGTGATTTGGTTGATGTTGCAGAATTACACGCTTTAGAAACTAAAACTGAAACCGTTAATTATCAAAAAATTGCTGTTGAAAAACTGGCGGAAGAACAACCTGAAAGTTTTGATTTCGTCACCTGTATGGAAATGCTAGAACATGTTCCTGACCCCGGTTCAATTATTTCTGCCTGCGCAAAATTAGTAAAACCTGACGGAATGGTGTTTTTTTCAACACTGAATCGCAAGCCAAAATCCTTTTTATTAGCCATTGTCGCGGCAGAATATGTTTTACACATGGTACCTAAAGGCACGCACGAATTTAAAACATTCATTAAACCCCATGAACTTTGCCAAACAGCACGGACGGCTGGGTTAGAGCTTCAAGGTATGATTGGGATTGAATATAATCCAATTGCCAAACGATTCTCACTCGGCAAAAATATTGATGTGAATTACATTGCCGTGTTTAAAAAGCAGGCTTAATTGTGAAATTATCGTGCGTGTTGTTCGATTTAGATGGAACGCTTGTTGATACCGCGCCAGATTTAATTGCCTGTTTAAATTATGGCTTAACGCAACACGGTTTTCCTGCTGTTTCACCTGACGATGTTAAACCGCACGTTTCATTTGGTGCGGTTGCAATGATTAACGCAAGTCTTGAAAAATCGGTTGCTGAAGAAAAACGCGCTGCTATTTTGACTATGATGCTTATTGAATATGAAAACAACATTGCACGACACAGCGTATTTTTCGATGGAATATTGGACGTTTTAGATTTTATTGAAGCGAACAATTTATCGTGGGGAATAGTTACGAACAAACGTGAACGTTTTGCGTTGCCATTAATTTTAGCGTTGAATTTACAAAGTCGGGCAGCGTGTGTGATTTGTGGTGATACCACACCAAACCCAAAACCCCATCCAGCACCACTTTTTGCCGCGTGTGAAAAAATCGGTGTTTCGGTGGACGAATGTGTTTATATCGGCGATGCTGCACACG
The DNA here is from genome assembly GCA_014191975.1 of Methylococcaceae bacterium. Taxonomy (GTDB): domain Bacteria; phylum Pseudomonadota; class Gammaproteobacteria; order Methylococcales; family Methylomonadaceae; genus UBA10906. Next base: position 5,085 of record BJHG01000074.1, read on the forward strand.
ATATTTTAGCGGGAAAAAGTGCCAAAATGCTTACGCTTGCGGCGACTTATGGTTATATAAATACGAATGAAAATCCTGAAAACTGGGGTGCAAATGCTCTGATTCATTCACCTAAACACTTATTGTATTGGTTAGAAAACGCATTATGATAAGTGCATTCTATCTTTAATAAAATGGAGTTGTTTCAACTCTGTGGATGAGCGTTAAACAAGACAAAATTCATATCGATTTATAAACAATCCGAAAACAACAGAGTGCATGAGAAAAGATTTAGAAAAGCAAATCGTTTTGCGTGCTAACCGTTTAATCCGAGTACGAAAGTTAAGATGTTTAGATTCAATGCGTTGAGTATTTTGATTCCGCTACACTAAACAGGACACAAATTTTGTAAAATAGTCTTAACAAAATGAGGTGCAAGGTTTGCTTTTTTAGGAATAATTAACGCAGCGTTTTTTTTGGGCATAACTACACCTCACATTTAAGTTTGAGAATAAAGCGTGTGCAACGTGCTTTAAGTTTGAGTGCATTTATAGCATCAAAATGAGAAATGTGGGGCAGATTTTGGCGTGAAAGTGTAGTACGGTGAGATGCGTACTACAAAAGGCAAAAAAAAGCACTTAGCATGCGCTTAAGCACTTAATTTGCTTGATAATTCTTGGTGGGTCGTGCGCGATTCGAACGCGCGACCATCGCATTAAAAGGGCGAATTACCGTAATTTAGCCAATAAACCGCAATAAACCACAGCAAGTAAATCCAGTAAATTCAACACTTAAGCGTTTTTACCTTGTTATCACTTATTGCCTTTTATCCCCTGTTTTTATATTCGAGTGCGACATTTTTGCGACATTTATTTATACTGTAAGCCACACAGCAAAAAGGCTTGCGATGCGCCAACGTCAACAAGCCTTAAAAATTTCACTTAACATCACGGGTTAAGCAATGAAGCGCATCATATCAGAAAGCCGATTGCTTACCAATACGAGGGCAATATGGCAAACATCAAAGAACGTTTAGCTAAAGACGGTACAAAACGTTTTACCTGTGACATCCGATTAAAAGGTTATCCACCACAACGCGCCACCTTTAAACGTCTAACCGATGCAAAGAAATGGATTCAGGACACAGAAAGTGCGATCCGTGAAGGTCGTCACTTCAAAACAACTGAAGCCAAAAAGCACACGGTTGGGGATTTAATCGACCGATATTGCACAGAGTACCTACCAAGCAATAAAGAGCGAACCTATAGCGACCGTGAACAAAAGGAGCGTGTACAGAAGTTGGGATGGTGGCGCGAGAAAATTGGTTATCTAGCATTGGCAGAAATCACACCCCATATAATAGATGAACATTTAGGCACGATGACGCAAAGCAATGCGACCGTGACAAAATACCTGAAGAACCTATCACACGTTTTTTCTATTGGCGTAAAAAAATGGGGATGGATAAACGAAAACCCCGCTTTAAAAGTTACCGCGCCACAACAACCAGCAGGGCGCGTGAGATTCCTTAATGAAGATGAGCGCGAAAGGCTTTTGAGTGCCTGCAAAGAATCACCAAACAATTACCTTTACACTTGCGTGGTACTGGCAATATCGACAGGTATGCGTCAAGCTGAATTGATGGGATTAACATGGCAGGACGTTAACCTAAAAGAAGGCGTGATTATTCTACACAAAACCAAAAACGGTGAACGTAGACGAGTGCCTGTGACAAGTTTAGCACTCGAGCTGCTACACGAACACGCAAAAATAAGACGTATCGACACCACTTTATTATTCCCCTCACCTACCAAACCACAAAAACCCATTGAGCTTAAAAAGTCATGGTTAAATGCAATGACTAAAGCCGGTATTACTGATTTTCATTGGCATGATTTACGTCATTGCACAGCGTCTTATCTAGTGATGAATGGTGCGAGTTTAGCAGAAGTAGCAGAAATCTTAGGTCACAAGACACTCCAAATGACAAAGCGTTACGCGCATTTATCCGATGGTCATGTTTCGGGAATCGTTGGGGCAATGAACACTAAGATTTTTGGAGGTGTGTAATGAAGCCTAAAATAACTTTACGCGAATACCGCGAGATAATTCCACTTGAACAATTATCAAATGATGAAAAGGTAATGTACCTTGAAAAAGGCAGTTTGTCATGGGCTCAAGCAGTTTATATTTTACAAGGTTACAAGCCACCTGAATTGGATATTGAAATACCAAATGCAGTCTATCACTTCACTGACTTAACAAATAAAATATTTGAACATTTAGAGTCCAATGTAATCGGACATAAAAAAGAAAAAGCAGGGTTAAAAAATTATTATGTCGATACACCTGAAAAATGGGTAGATTATTGGGAAAAATATATTCAACAACAAAACAAACAAACGGAATCGCCTCAGCTTCAAAGTAAACTACAAAATCAACACGATGCTATATTAGAGGTTATTAGCCAAAAAGGGATTAACCGCATGGAAATTCCCGCTGGCAAAAAAAGAACGATTGAAAATAATTGTTGTGTTAATTATCCATTGTTTTTTGACAAACCTACCAGTTTTGACAACGCATGGAGAAAAGGACGCGGTAAGATTTTCAAAATGGCAGAACATGACAGCTATGCCAAACGCACTAACAAATAACCAACTGGAGTGAATATGTACGCAGAAAAATTACGTCAATTTGAGAACGTCGAGAACTTAGGCGGCAAGGCATGGGAACATGCTATTGCTTGTGATGTGATTAGCCAAACTCCCGTCAAGGATTGCTCATTACATTGCTTTCATTATCAGCAAATGTTTGAATTACTGCTAAAGCACTTACTCGAAGTTCAAACAAAATACGGAGCTTATCCACGCACACATAAACTGGATAAATTATTGCTGCAGGTTATTGATGAAGCCGGATTTAATCCCGAATCAGCAAAATATATCGACACGCTCAATGCCATTACCGTTTGTGCTGAAGCGTACAGGTATAACTTTTTACTGGATTACAAAACCTACCAACGCAGTGTTGACATATTAGATCCACTGCTTTGCGAATTAGCCGAATTTACCAAAAATTAAAAATTAGCTGGGTTTATGGTGTAACAAACGACCTCAATGACGAAAGTTTGCGAGGTTTTTTTACGCATAAAATGCAGTCGTTGCGGTACTGATTGAAATTTATTAAAAACCAGAAAACCTTATACTATGCGCCATGCGGTAAGTA
>BJHG01000075.1 GCA_014191975.1 Methylococcaceae bacterium
ACACGTTATTTCTCGAACGTATTTCTTGCAACTTAGCAATCGACCTGAATTCGATTAAATCATCAGCCACTTATTCCGAGCTTTGTCATTTCGGCATAGCAGGTTGAAGAAACTGTCCGAACTATTGTCATAAAGACTAGATAATTTCAAACGATAATCTTTAGCATACACTTTTAGTTCAATGAGTTTATTTTCGTCATTTCCAAAAATAACTCGTCCAGTTTTCAATAATTCAACCATTGTCGATTCAGGAAATCTATATCCCATCAACGGTTGCTTGCAAGGCATACCAGTTAACGGATGAATGACATCATAACGATAACCTTCTTTTCCAGGGTTGTGAACACTTTGGCTTCCAGTATAAATTCCACCGTCATCTATGAATTTATATCTATCAAATGGCCATAAATAATCTTTATTTTTTCTAAACCATTTTGAGTATTCGTTTTGCCTTTCTGTTTCGTCTTGATATTTTTTTATAAAATTATCACCAATTCTGAGTAGCTCGTCTTTTACTGCTAAATTTGGAGATTTCCATTCTTTTGGTAATAAAGATTTTTTTCTGGCGTAGCAAATAATGTACTCATGCTCCGTTGCAATGTTAGTGGGATTATTATCGGTTACATTTTTCCAAACTATCGTGCCAACACGATTGGGTGCATCAAAAATCTCATCCATCAATAATTTCAAATAGGCTTGTTCGTTGTCATCAATCGACACAAAGATAACGCCGTCTTCACGCAAAAACTGTTTCAGCAACACCAAACGCGGGTACATCATGCAAAGCCATTTATCGTGTCGTGATAAATCTTCGGCTTCTGCACCAACGACTTTGCCAAGCCATTTTTTAATTTCGGGACTGTTCACGTTGTCGTTATATGCCCAGCCTTCGTTACCTGTGTTGTACGGCGGGTCAATGTAAATACATTTCACTTTGCCAGCGTAACGCGGCAATAAGGCTTTGAGCGCAATTAAGTTATCGCCTTGAACGATTAAATTGCCGCTGTTTGAATCGCCGCACGATAATTCGGGGACGGGTTCTAATAAATGGGTGGGTACGTCTTGATGATGCAATACGACGGCTTCTTTGCCTATCCATGTTAGTTTTGGCATGAGGGGATTTTTCCTTAATCAATGATGTTGGTTTCGACGATTTTGTTACCGTCAGGCAGATAAGTTGTAATCGACTGGAACGCTTTACGACGTTCTCGAAATGTTGTAAAAATAACACGAAAGTGCAATACGTTTAGGGGTATTAGAGTTTCCATTTTTGTGCAGTGATAGCTAATCTGAGTTAAGCTGAGGATCCTCGCCCTTATTCAAACCAATAATCATTCCAACAAAGCAATCCATTCGCGCTTTGTTCCATTTCTTAATATTCACTTATTCGGAATTAGTTTTATTTTTCTATTCGTGGGCTGGGTTTTCGGCATGGCAGAATTTAATCAATTTTGGAACTTGATTTTGATTTCAACTCCATTTTCGTTTTTAGTGTTGGATGTTTCTTCGTGGTGGCTGACTAAATTTTATCCCGCTTTTGCATGACGCTTTGCTTATGACGTCGCCGTGATTGTGATGTTTGTCAATTGTTTTACACAAATGTGATTACCTCGTTGGACAAAAAATAAACATGCAAAAAGCTCAACAACCGTTTAAAAATAGTCGATTGTTGAGCTGAGAGGTTTATTGAATCGCTTTAAATCCAATATCGGTGCGGTAATAAATACCATTCCAACTGATTTTATTCGCTAATTCGTAGGCTTTGGTTTGCGCGTCTTGAATCGAATCGCCCAACGCACACGCGCATAAAACACGTCCGCCATTCGTGACAATATCGTCTCCCATTTGCGCTGTTCCCGCGTGAAACACTTTGTAATCCACGCTTTCTTCGGTTGGCAAACCTGAAATGACTTGTCCTTTCGCGTAATTATCAGGATAACCACCCGCCGCTAATACCACGCCTAACGCGGGTCGTTCATCCCATTCTGTCGTTGTTTTATCGAGTTCACCAGCGAGCGCAGCCTGGCACAATTCCACCAAATCGCTTTTCAAACGCATCATTATTGGTTGCGTTTCAGGGTCGCCAAAACGGCAATTATATTCCAATACTTTCAGCGTGCCATTTGGTGAAATCATCAAACCGGCGTACAAAAACCCCGTGTACGGATGTCCTTCAGCCGTCATTCCGGCTAGCGTTGGCGCGATAATATCACGCATGACGCGCTCATAAATTTCGGGCGTAACAATCGGCGCGGGCGAATATGCCCCCATTCCACCGGTGTTAACCCCTTTATCGCCATTATGAATGGCTTTGTGGTCTTGTGACGTTGCCATTGGCAGCGCATTTTTACCGTCCGCAATCACAATGAAACTGGCTTCTTCGCCATCTAAAAACTCTTCAACCACCACGCGATGACCGGCTTCACCAAAGGCATTTCCCGCCAACATATCGTTCACGGCGGCAATCGCTTCGGCGGTAGTTTGTGCGACAATTACGCCTTTTCCCGCTGCTAAACCATCGGCTTTCACCACAATCGGTGCGCCGTGTTTTTCAATGTACGCAATCGCTTTGGTTGCGTCGGTGAAACTTTCATAAGCCGCTGTCGGAATGCCGTAGCGAATCATGAAATCTTTGCAAAAGGTTTTCGAGCCTTCCAATTGTGACGTGTACGCGGACGCGCCAAAACACGCTAAACCGGCAGCTTGGAATTGATCAACAATACCTAGCGTCAAAGGCACTTCGGGACCCACGATGGTTAAGCCAATCGCATTTTGTTCAGCAAAATTTTGTAAACCATTCAAGTCATCCGCCGCAATGACAACATTCGTTATGCTGGTTTCTAACGCTGTTCCTGCATTTCCCGTTGCCACAAAAACGTGACTGACTTTCGGTGATTGTTTCACTTTCCACGCCAAAGCGTGTTCGCGTCCGCCGCTACCAATAATTAAAACGTTCATTTTCTCTCCGAATAACTCAATAATTTTTAAAATTGTACTTTTAAAGTAATGGCAAAATAACCATTCGCAATTCACTTGCCGATAATTCACCCGCATGGCGATAAATAGCTTGTCCATCCTTATTCACCAAGACGGTGTAAGGAATTGCACTAACCGTATTACCCAATTGTTTTGCTAAATTAAATCCTGCCCAATCACCAGAAATCAGTATTGGATAATTCACTGTATTTTTTTGTTGGAAGGCTTTGACCATTTCCAAATCATCCAAAGCAATGCCGATAAATTGCACTTTTTCGCCCAATTCAGCTTGTAACGCAATAAAAGCAGGAATTTCTTTTAAACAAGCTGGACACCATGTTGCCCAAAAATTCAGTACAATAATTTTTCCTTGCCATTGTGTTGAGATTTGTTGTTTACCATTTAAATCAGGAAATGAAAATGTTGGCAATCGCATTGGTTGTTGTTCAATTTGCCATTGATTGAACATACGAACACCGATTCCTGCGGCCAATGCCAATAAAGCGATGATGAAAATAATCTGTGTAGTTTTCATATTTTCACACGAGTTGTTTAAGTCGGTAAATCAATTCCAATGCTTGCTTTGGCGTTAAATCATCAGCGCGAATGTCTTTGAGTAATTCAATAACTGGATTTTCAGATTGCGATACAAACAGATCAATTTGATCATTTCCACGTTTTACTTGCTGTTCGGCGTAAGCGTGCATTTCTAATTCACGCAATTTCGTTTTCGCATTTTCAATCACCACACGCGGAACGCCTGCTAATGCCGCAACTTGTAAACCATAACTTTGATTAGCTGCGCCATCTTTGACCGCATGTAGAAAAATAATCGTGTCACCATGTTCAATCGCGTCCAAATGCACGTTGTGAATGTTGCGATGTTCATCAGCCAGCGATGTTAATTCAAAATAATGCGTCGCAAATAACGTGAACGCTTTGGTTTCTTTTGCTAAATATTCAGCACATGCCCAAGCCAACGAAAGACCGTCAAAGGTACTTGTACCGCGTCCAATTTCGTCAATTAAAATCAAACTTTTTGACGTCGCATTATGCAAAATATTTGCGGTTTCAGACATTTCAACCATAAATGTGGAACGCCCGCTACTCAAATCATCTGACGCGCCAATGCGAGTAAAAATTTTATCAATATCCCCACAGGTAAAATTTTTCGCTGGCACGAAACAACCAATATGCGCGAGCACAACCATTAACGCCGTTTGGCGCATAAAAGTGGATTTCCCACCCGCATTTGGTCCTGTAATCATCAGCATACGACGTTGCGTTGATAGTGCTAAATCATTTGGTACAAATGGTGAAGTTGAAATATATTCAACCACTAAATGCCGCCCTGCTTCAATTTGAATGCTGTTTTTATCAGTAAAAATGGGTTGTGACAAATTTAACTTTTCAGCACGTTCAGCAAAACAACTTAAAACATCTAATTCCGCCAACGCACTCGCGCAACGCTGTAATTCAGGAACCGACAAACCAATTATTTCTAAAAGCTGATCATACAAAAATTTCTCAAAGGTTAGAGATTTTTCGCGTGCGCTTAAAACTTTATCTTCAAAATTTTTCAATTCTTCAGTGATATAACGTTCTACACCTTTTAAAGTTTGTTTACGTCGATAATGTGCGGGAATTTTCGCGATGTGCAAATGTGAAATCTCAATGAAATAACCGTAAATTCTGTTGTAACTTACTTTTAACGTGTTGATACCTGTCGTAGAGCGTTCACGTTGTTCTATATCGATTAAAAACTGATCCGCATTTTGACTTAAATCACGCAATTCATCGAGTTCAGCGTTATAACCGCCTGCAATTACACCACCGTCTCGAATCAAAACAGGTGGATTATCAAAAATGGCGCGATGCAATAATTCTGCAGTGTCTGGCGGAATGCTGATGTTTTTATTAATGTGTTGAATTTGTGGATTATCGTGCGTTGCTAAAAGTCGTTGCATTTGCGGCAACGCAGCTAAACTATCACGCAAGGTAATCAAATCGCGTGGGCGTGCCGATTTCATAGCTACGCGTGAACTGATTCTTTCAATATCGCCAATTTGGCGTAACTGACTTTGAGCATTTTGATATTCGCGCGAATGCAACAAACTCGAAACACACGCGTGACGATGTTTCAAAACAGAGTGATTTCGCAATGGTCGATTCAGCCAGCGACGCAAACACCGTCCGCCCATCGCGGTAATTGTGCTGTCGAGAACGCCAAAAAGTGTGTATTTCATTTCGCCCGATGGATGCGAATCGAGCTCTAAATTTTTGCGACTTGCGGCATCGAGTTGAATGCAATCATCATTACTTTCAACACGAATCCCTTGAATATGGGGCAACGCGGCTTGCTGCGTATCTTTGACATATTGCAACAATGCGCCTGCTGCGGCAATTGCTGTGGTTAATTCGTCACAGCCAAAACCTTTTAAATCTGTCGCTTTAAATTGTGAAAGTAACCGTTCACGTGCACTTGAAACTTCAAAATGCCACGTGGGACGACGACATAAACCGTTGCGTTGTTTCAATGTGTGCGACAAGGCAAAATCATCACTAAATAATAATTCAGCTGGATTTAAACGTGCAATTTCGTTAATGAGTGCGTCTTCAGAATCCACTTGTTGCAACACAAAACGCCCACTTGTGATATCTAAACTGGCGATTCCGTATTGATTTTTCAACCATGAAATCGCGACGAGTAAATTGTCTTGGCGCTCTTCGAGTAAGGCTTCATCGGTAACGGTTGCCGGCGTAACAATACGAACAACTTTCCGTTCAACGGGGCCTTTGCTCGTCGCGGGATCACCGATTTGTTCGCAAAGTGTGACGGATTGACCTGCTCGGAGAATTTTAGCAATGTAATTTTCAGCGGCATGATGTGGAATACCTGCCATCGGAATCGGTTCGCCCTTTGAACTTCCACGACTGGTTAAAGTGATATTTAAAAGTTGGGCGGCTTTTTTTGCGTCGTCGTAAAACAACTCGTAAAAATCACCCATTCGATAAAAAACCAGCGTGTCAGGATACTCTGCTTTGATGCGAAAATATTGTTGCATCATTGGCGTGTGCGATTTTTCGACACTCATAAGGAATTTATTTTTCCACCTGAAAATAATTGGTATGCGGGATTGTCCGTTTCTTCGTGATAACTGAAACCTGATGCCTTTAAACAGACATGAAAATCGGTTTGCTGTACGGATTCAATTTGCAAACCCATTAACACTTTTCCAAACGCCGCGCCGTGGTTGCGATAATGAAACAAACTTATATTCCAACGTCCACCTAATTCGGTTAAAAAATTCAACAACGCATTAGGTCTCTCTGGAAACTCCACACTGTAAATTATTTCTTTGGTATTAGAAGGTGCGTGACCACCAACCATGTAACGAATATGCTCTTTCGCTAAATCATTTGCGGTCATATCAATCACATTAAAACCTTGTGTTTGTAAATCCCCAATTATAGCAGCACGGTCTTTAATTTCACCGCTGCTTGAAATACCGACAAAAACTTGTGCATTTTCTGTATCGAAATAACGGTAATTGAATTCGGTAATATTTCGTCCGTTCAATAATTGGCAGAAACGTAAAAAACTGCCAGCAATTTCGGGAATCGTTACCGCTAATAAAATTTCTCGGTGTTCGCCGATTTGAGCACGCTCTGCGACATAGCGTAAACGGTCAAAATTGATATTTGCACCACTGTCGATAGCAACGAGTATTTGATTTTTAACGTTTTCGCGTTCAATATATTTTTTCAATCCTGCTGTTGCCAATGCGCCAGCAGGTTCAGAAATTGAGCGTGTATCGTCGAAAATATCTTTGATTGCCGCACAAATTTCATCAGTTGACACTGTAATGACTTCATCGACGTATTTTTGCGCAAGTGCAAACGGTTCTGCACCAATTTGTTTTACTGCCACGCCGTCAGTAAAAAGTCCAACTTGTTCTAAAATAACACGTTCACCTGCTTTAAGCGCTTGATTTAGACAATCTGAATCTTCGGGTTCAACACCAATAATTTTAATATCAGGGCGTACAAATTTTGCATAAACCGCAATACCTGCAATCAATCCACCACCCCCGACGGGTACAAAAATCGCGTCTAATTTTCCTGTTTGTTGACGTAAAATTTCCATTGCAACCGTTCCCTGTCCTGCAATGACATCTTCGTCATCGTAAGGATGCACAAAAACACGCCCCGATTTTTTAGCTAATATATAAGCGTATTCGCAAGCTTCGCTGTAAGAATCACCAAATAAAACAATTTCTACTCCCATTGATTTCACGGATTTTATTTTAATTTCTGGCGTTGTCGTTGGCATCACGATTAAAGCGTTAATTCCCAAACGTTTTGCCGATAAAGCGACACCTTGTGCATGATTTCCTGCGGACGCGGCAATCACACCGCATTTTTTTTCAGCTTCACTCAATAACGCCATTTTGTTATACGCGCCACGCAATTTAAATGAGAAAACGGATTGCAAATCTTCACGCTTTAAAAAAATTTGGTTTTGAGTTCGTGCTGAAAGTGTTTTTACAAAATCTAAAGGCGTTTCGATTGCGATGTCATAAACGGAAGCGCGTAAAATTTTTTCAATATAGCGTAAAGGCATGTGTTTTTGTCGCTGAATAAAGATGAGAATGGAATGTTACTGTTTTTAATTCGCATTGTCATTGTCGATTCCATCTCATTATTTAATGAATCATTTTATCGACGCATAATGCGCTATCTGAATTTTTGAATCCGTTATAGATTCAGAACCCCCCTGAATCAGGATAGTTGTCGCCTCAAATATTTTTATTAAATAATATTTGAGAATTGAGATGAGAGTTTATACAAAAAGATATACTTCAGAGTTTAAAGAACAAGCGTTGTTAAAAGTTTAT
>BJHG01000076.1 GCA_014191975.1 Methylococcaceae bacterium
GGAAACCACCAAAACCAACAAAGGCTTAAAAGTGACTGTCGATATTCTCACTGGCGTTTATCTTACCGGAAAGAAATGTACTATTGATTTCATTAAAAACTCGGACATTGCTTTTGATGCTCATCTTCCAAAATGGAATTATCGTGTCGTTTTAAATCATTGCTAATTCGGGATGTTATTTTTGACTGTATCCTAAGCGAGAGTCCTGCAGTTTGTTTTATCAGATTTAGAATGTTCTGCTTAATGGGTAGTCGATGATTCTGCTGTTGAAAAATATCGTAAAGTTACTTCATTCGAAATCTAAGCTGTTAACAAAATCTAAGCTGTTAACAATATGCATCTTTCCTAAATAAATCCTTAAATTACTAGGCTTTGATAAAATTCAAAACGACTCTCGTAATCGTTGTAAAAATGAAACCTTACGCAAAAATCATAACAAAAAAACAGCTTAATTCAAACACCTCGTTAACATATCTCAAGATAACGTCAACAAATTGTTGATTGGCTGAAATCTACCCAGAAACCGATAAACGTCAGGATAGATCTCCGTCATTCTCATAAGTTCACAGCTATCCAGAGTCAACACTGAAACATTAGATTTTTTCATTGTCCTTTTACGTCTTTTCTACTTCAAAAAAACGTTTTTTTCTTGGGGCAACATTTAGTAAAATGTATTACATAATTCCTATTGCAGGTCATTAATTCACATGAAAATTTACCAGCTCTATCGTCGACAACACCTTAATTTAAATTCTCAGCAGGCTTGGGATTTCTTTTCATCACCCTATAACCTTAATGACATTACACCAGAATTTTTTCATGTATCAATAATTTCTAAAGTTCCGGAAAAAATTTATGCCGGTTTAATGCTTCATTACGAAATGAAAGCTGTCTTTGGAATTCCTATGAGCTGGTTGTCCGAAATTAGTCACTGTAATGAACCAAAACGATTTATTTATGAACAGCGTATTGGACCATTCAAATTTTGGAGCCATGAAGTTTGTTTGACTGAAACACAAAATGGCATAGTGCTTGAAGATATTATGTTTTACGTGATGCCTATTGGCTGGATTGGTCAGCTCATCAATACAGTATTAGTAGCAAGTAAACTTGAACGTATATTTGATAATCGTCACGACTATTTGGAGAGTAAATGGAGTCTAGATTATCCATAAAAACCAATGCAGGTGGAAATTTAGGGTGTTTTTAAGTCAAAATTACTCGTAAAAAACGTGAGGTTTTGACCATGATCAAAGAATTACGCACTGAGCTAAAATTATTTTTCCCAAAAAATGCCTATATTGGCATAATCCAGAAAATAGGATTTACGGCAGTATTTTTTCTAAGGTCTCCAAATGTAAATCGACAACTTTAGGTAACCATAGCTCAGGATTTACTGGAAATGAGGTACTAACGCCTGTGCGTCGGTAACCGCGCCGTTGGTAAAACGCAATCAGTTCATTCCTGCATGTGATGACAGACATAACCGATTTACTGACCCCCCAGGTTTCCTGAGCAACTTGCTCACCGGCAAACAGTAATTGTTTGCCTATGCCTTTTCCTTGTAATAAGGGTTTTACTGCCAACATGCCAAGTAAAACTTGCTCCCCCTGTTTTTGTAAATGCACCGATCCAACCAGTTCAGTATCCGCCTTACATAAGAGAAATATTGAATCCTCAGTTGAAATCAATTGCAGGATTTCTTCTATATTAGTCCTACACCCAAGCAGTAAATCCGCTTCTGTTGTCCAACCCTGTTTGCTGGATAACCCGCGATAAGCTGAGTTAACGAGTTCTGTAATCTGATGAGCATCGTGTTTTTCAGCTGTGGAAATTTCTAGTGTCAAAATCATGCTCTGAATAATCGTTGAATAATCGCACATTCGTCAATGGCCAATTCAAAATCGAAGATAGCTAAATCTTCCCGCATATGCCTTTCTGATGTGGTGCCTGTTAAGGGAATAATACCGATTTGGCTCAAGTAACGGAAAAATACTTGAGCAGTGCTACACTGGTATTTTGTCGCTAAGGCTTGTAGCATGGCATGAGCTAAAATATCGGCATTGCCGGTCAGTGTCCAGAAGCTTTGGTAAATTATTTGGTATTGCTGGCAGAAATCACGTATGTCACGATCATAGTTGGTCTTAGCATAAAACCGGTTTTGGATGACGGTGGGTTTAATAGTGGCATTTTTATACAATAACTCGAATTGTTGGATGTCGTAGCAGTTACTAATTCCCAGTTGCTTTACACCGCCATTGTGAAAGATACATTCCATTGCTTGCCATGCTTCCTCGGTTTGTTGTTGATTTTCCAACGGCGAATGAAGCACCAGACAATCAAGATAAGTGGTTTGCAGATTTTTCAGCGAAGTCTGAAATGATTGCGCGACTTGCTCACTCAGACAGGCATTCAAATCATAAGGAACTTGAGTCGGATCTTGACCACTTAACGATGTGAATTTAGTTTGCAAATAAAGCTCGGAACGGTCAATTCCATTTTTATAACAGGCGACTACGCCAGCACCGACACCTGCTTCGTTATAATGTTTAGGTTGGCAGGCTGTATCGATTCCGCGAAAACCAAGTCCGATAGCCTGCTCTACAAATGCAGCCGTACTGTCTTTTTTCCAGGCTGTTCCATAGATAATTCTAGGTATCTTTACGTCATAAGCCGAAATCAAAAAATCGTTAGGATTCATAAGAACTCCATGGAGTGTATGGTCTTAAAATACCGAGTTTAGTTTATTTGAATTACGAATATTGTGAATAATTCGTTGTCATGATCAAGTGAAAATCCATACTCTGTAGTGGTTGCGAGTCTTCGGGTTCAATTTGGCAAAATTCGCAATATGTAGGCATCATAATTTTTAAACGCTATAACGCTAATTTCCATTCAATGTCTTTAATAATCATATTTGGTGTAATAATTGGTGCATAACGTTTCACAGGTACGCCCGTATTATCAACCAAGAACTTTGTAAAGTTCCACTTAATTACTTGAGAGCCAAACAGTCCAGGGCAAGTAGACTTCAGATACACAAATAATGATTCAGTATTATCACCGTTCACATCAATTTTGGCGAACAACGGAAAGGAAACGTCATAATTAAGCTGACAAAATTGTGCAATTTTCTGGTTTTCGTCAGGTTCTTGCCCATTAAATTGATTGCAGGGAAAACCGAGTACTGCAAAGCCATTGGTCCTATAGCGTGAATAAAGCGCTTGAAGTTGTTGATATTGCGGTGTGAAACCACAGTGACTAGCGGTATTAACAATCAAAAGGACCTTACCTTGGTATTCAGCTAGCGATTTTTGCTTGCCATCGATAGTTGTGGCGGTGAAGTGGTAAATATTTTCCATAAATTGCCCCGATTATATGTTTAATGTAAAACCATTATGTCAGATAATCGCTCGATTTATACTGAATTACAATCGTCATGATTTTACTTTCACATAAGTATTTTGTTCGATAACGTTTTTAATATCACTGGGTAATCGCCCACTATTCTGAGCAGCCAAAAAATGGTTACAAAAATCGTCAATATCGGTAAATAGTTGATGTAAAATCACCGGAAGTAGCTTTTTTTTGAAAACGTTTTTAGTTGAACATTTATTCTTTTAGATTTTTACAAAAGCTGCTTTCTTATATCGAACTCAGGTTAAGTAATAGTAACCTATGCTGTCTGTTTAATTAATTAAAAGAGGTGATGTGATGATGAGAATGGTGATGGAAGTTGTGATGGTGCTAGGTATTGTTGGTCTGATGGTGTTTCTTATCAGAGTTTCAAAAACAGAAAGTAATGCTGAAACACCCTTGCAGGATCATGATGAAGAGAGTGACAGATAAGTTATATGAGGTTAAAAAAAGCAACCAATTGCTAGATTAAAGCACTCACAGCGCATGGACGCGCGTTTAATGTTGCCAAAATTTCGTAGTGACGTCCGATAAAGTTCACCTAATTGCTTTCAATGGGACGAAATGGGTAAATTTAAGTTTTTCATTTTCAATTAGGTTTTCGTTGAGCTTTATCAAAAAGGTGGATCAGGGAAATATTGGCTCACCATGTTCTACAATCCGTTGCCAAAGCTGCTTGTAGTCATGAATGTACTAAAGCCTTCATGAATTGAAAATACGACAAATACTAATGAAATATTAATTTTGCTTCACAGCCTATCAAATACAGACCCATTTGAAGGCGTGAATATCTTGTGATAAAGACGGGTCGCATATTCATCGGTATTGCCCGCAATGTAATCACAAATCACCCGTAATTTATCATCATCATTATTCTGGTTTTGGTATTTTGCATAATGTTTTTGTTCTAACAAACGCTGTGGATTATTAGCCAACGCATCAAACAAACGCACAATCATTTGCTGTCCTTTATAAACCAACGTCTGAACTTCTGGTATTTCGATTACTTTAATCGCGACAATACGTTTAAACATCTCTAATTCTTGTGCTAATGTTTCTGACATTGCTGCTTGTAAATCTAACAAAGGGCTAGAAAAACAGTGTCTAACGTTAATTTCAATCTGGCTTATAAAATAATTCACCAAATAACTGATTGCTTTTTTTCGAATCCGATTTTTACCTGAAAATAAATCATCCACAATATTTGTTTTTATTCCATTGCGCTCATAGTTTCGAAAACTAAACCCTACATAATTCAACCAGTCTTTTTCAGTAATCAAATTCAATGCAATACCGTCTTCCAAATCGTGAATACCATAAGCAATATCGTCGGCAAGCTCCATGATGGAAGTATCAAAACTCTTAAATTCAGTTTTACTGTGTTTACTCGTCACTGGATTGACAGTTAAAAAACGTTGTATATCTTCGTTTGAAAATGGTTTTAAAATCCAATGGAAATAAGTTTTATCGCAGTCAAATACACTGCATTTAGGTGGGTAGAATGAATCGATATTAAGGGGGGCTTTGCTAAGATCATAAGCATCAGCATTCACAACTTTGGAATAGAGTGCGGGATATTTTATTAGCCCAAGTAACGTTCTACGTGTAAGATTTAAACCGTCAGAATCAGAGTATTCGCCTAATTGCGTGCAGATTCGCAATGTTTGAGCGTTGCCTTCAAATCCTCCGTGATTTCGCATGACATAATTGAGAGCGACTTCTCCACCATGCCCAAAAGGCGAATGACCTATATCGTGGGCTAATCCAATTGCTTCAATTAGATTTTGTGATGGGATAAACTGATTGTGTTTAGTGTTACGATATTTTTCGTATAAATGCTCAGTGATTCCACTTGCTATTTGAGCCACTTCTAGCGAATGGGTCAAACGAGTCCGATAAAAATCACTTTCACCTAATCCCAAAACTTGCGTCTTTCCTTGTAGCCGTCGAAACGACGAGGAATGAATAATGCGCGCTCTATCTCGCGCATAATCATCTCGATTATGGCTAAATGTTTCATATTTTCGTTCTTGCCAACTATCCATGTGATAACTTACCAGAGAATTATTTCTGAATTTCTTTAATGTAATCTTTTAACACATTTAAAGTTTCTTTTTATGATTTTCACGACATGGCGGATTTCGCCCCGCCACTGCTGCACTTAAAAACTGTTGCCAACCGCTTGTCGTCCCATCACTTTCGGTTCAGATAATAAATACGCATCGTATTCAAAAATAATGGCAGATGTGTGAAACATAATGAAAATTTCCGTCAAAACATTTGATTCTCGGTAGATATTAAGTTGAACTATCAAAATAGTTACTCAACAAACATTCCGTTTTTAATCTTTATAACCCAAACTTTGTAACGCGCGTTCATTAT
The DNA here is from genome assembly GCA_014191975.1 of Methylococcaceae bacterium. Lineage (GTDB taxonomy): Bacteria > Pseudomonadota > Gammaproteobacteria > Methylococcales > Methylomonadaceae > UBA10906. The sequence goes on from BJHG01000076.1 coordinate 5,800, forward strand.
CTGACCAACCTTTTTTCACTTTTACCCAAAGCTGTAAAAAGACTTTTTGCCCAATTAAACGCTCAATGTCAATCCTCGCATCCGTGCCGACTTTTTTCAACATTTCACCTTCAGTGCCAATAATGATACTTTTTTGTGACGTGCGCTCAATCCAAATAATCGCGTAAATTTTGCTGATATTATCCAGCTCTTCATAACGTTCAATTTCTACGGTCAATTCATACGGCAACTCTGCACTCAAACGACGTATCAATTTTTCACGGATAATTTCAGCCACCAAAAATTTTTCAGGTCTGTCGGTAATTTGATCCGCAGAATAAATTAATTCACCTGCGGGCAATAATTCCATAATCGAACTTTCTAACTCGTCCAAATGAATACGCTTTAACGCCGAAATCGGAAAAATCGCGTGGAACGGAAAACGTTCTTGTGCCGCCGCAAAAAAAGCAAAAACTTTATCCTTGTCTACAACCCTATCGATTTTATTCACCGCCAAAATCACAGGTAATCCCGCTTGTTTCAGTTTTTCAAAAATCACTTCGTCATATTCTTGAAATGCCAATCCATCGATTAACCAAACAATTACATTCACACCCAGTAACGTAGTATCTGCGATGCGATTGAGTTGACGATTTAACGCTTTTTTCTGATCAGCGTGCATGCCAGGCGTATCCATATAAATGGCTTGCCCCGCATCAGTAGTGTTAATGCCAAAAATCCGATGGCGCGTCGTTTGTGGTTTGCGTGACGTGATGCTGATTTTTTGTTTGAGTAAATGATTCATTAAAGTCGATTTGCCAACATTTGGGCGACCGATTAACGCAACGTAACCACAATTCATAAGATGTTTTCCTTAGCTAGTTTTTCGAGGATGATTTCGGCAGCGCCTTGTTCTGCGCCTTTACGGGTTACGCCAGCACCAATTGATGGGGTGGACAATAACGAAATAGTACATTGTACTTTAAACGTTTGCTCGTGTGCCAAACCTGATGCCGTTAATAATACGTATTGCGGCAAATCAAGTTTTTTGGCTTGCATGAATTCTTGCAAACGGGTTTTCGGGTCTTTTTGACCTTTATTTAATGAAAGATTATTCAATTTTTCATTAAATAATTCGGGAATCCATTTTTGGCAAATTACCATTCCTTGATCTTTATAAAGTGCGGCAATTATCGCTTCGACCGCATCAGACAAAATTGAATCACGATCAAATCCCCCACTTTTCAATTCGCCTGAACCTAACAATAAATAATCGCCTAATTTATGTTCACGAGCAATTTCAGCAAGTGAACGTTGATTGACTAAACTGGCTCGCATTCGACTTAATACGCCTTCTGGCGCGTCGGGAAATAAGTTGTATAACTGTTCCGCAATTACAAACCCTAAAATCGCGTCACCTAAAAACTCTAATCGTTCATTATTATTTGAACTTGCACTTCGGTGCGTTAAGGCGTGGATAAATAATTGTGGGTCATTAAAAACTAATCCCAATTTTTTACTTAATACTTCTGGTTTTTTTGTCACTCGTGTCTCTCTTTAATTTTGTTTGTTTTTACTTGCGTAATTCATACGCTTACTTGAGAAGAATAAAGTGGACCCCATTGTCCAGACAAATAATGTCTTAATTTAAGATAGAGTCTGTTTACACTCCAGCTGAATGGCGCTGTCCCATTTTTTTAAACCAGAACTGATGTTTCTGTTGTTGCGTATTTATCTATAATCTTTGCACCGCCG
>BJHG01000077.1 GCA_014191975.1 Methylococcaceae bacterium
ATTAGAAAAAGTAAAGGGCGGAGTTTCTCTCGCCGATGCACTTGAACAGCAATCGGGCGTATTCAGTAAATTTTATTTAAATATGATTCGTGCTGGCGAAGCGGGCGGGAATTTAGATCAGGTCTTAAATCACATGGCTGTTTATTTAGAAAGTTCCCAAGAATTAAAAGAAACTGTCAGTACCGCGTTAATTTATCCCGCCATTTTGCTTGTGATGTCGCTCGCATCATTATTTATTATGTTGACGTTTGTGGTGCCGCAATTTAGCGAAATGTTTGCAAGTGCAGGAAAAGCGTTGCCCATTTCAACGCAAATCGTCGTGGGTTTAGCGGCTTGGTTGCAAAGTTATTGGTGGATTGTGATTGGTGGTGTGTTTTCGATTGTGAGTTATTTCAAAATTCAACTTGGCAATTCTGAAACCAAAAAGATTTGGGATGGACACTGGCTTAAATTACCGTTAATTGGTGAAATGATTTTGAACAAAGAAATCGCTAATATCACCCGCACTTTAGGGACATTATTAGGAAATGGTGTGTCGATTTTACCTGCCTTTAGTATTGTGTGTGAAACAGTTGATAATTTAGTTGTAGCTTCGGCATTGCATGATACGCAAGAGCAACTGAAACAAGGTAAAACGTTATTTGATGCACTTGAACAAAAATCAATTTTTCCAAAAATGGCGATGCAAATGATAAAAATGGGTGAAGAAACAGGGCATTTAGAAGCCATGCTTTTACGCATCGCAACGATTTACGACAAACAATTGCGTGTGTCGATTGCACGAATGCTAGCGTTACTTGAACCCACCTTGATTATTACGCTTGGGATTATGATTGCGGGAATTATTGTCTCTATTTTGTTAGCCATTTTGAGCGTGAATGATTTGGCGGTGTAATTGCAAAAATCATATTGGCTAATTATTTCAACATCAGCGCGGATGCTGGCACAAGCCGCTAAATGTGAAGGTTATGACGTGTTGGTTATTGATTGTTTTGCTGATGTGGATACGTTTCGTTATGCCGAAAAAATAGTTCGCATTGACTCACTGTCAATCCCTAATTTAACCAGTGCGTTAGCTGAGCTGGCGAATTATAAAATTACTGCTGTGGTTTATGGTAGTGGTTTTGAATCACATGTTGAAAGCCTTTATTTCTTACAAACTCGTTTTCACATAATGGGGAATTCACCTGCTGTTTTTGAACGAGTGCAAAATAAGCGGGAATTTTTTACTACATTAGATTACTTAAAAATTCCTTACCCCGAAACGCATTTTTCATTTCCAATAGACCACTCAAAAAACTGGCTATCCAAACCGCTGAAAGGGCAGGGTGGTGTGGGTATTAATTCACAGAAAATGGATATTTATTGGCAACATTTTTGTGATGGAAAATCAGGTTCTGTTTTGTTTTTGGCAAATGGTAAAAAAGCGGTGGTCATTGGTTTTAATTCACAATGGACACATGGCGACTTTCTTTTCTCGGGCATTTCAAATTTTAGTTATTTAAGTGATTTCCAGAAAAAACATATTCAATCATGGTTGCAATCCGTGGTTAAATATTTCGATTTACGCGGTTTGAATTCGCTCGATTTTCTTCACACCGAAAATGATATTTTTGTTTTAGAAATTAATCCTCGCCCATCTGCAAGTCTTCAAAATTATGAGTTACCGTTATTTAAAGCGCATTTAACGTTAAATTTAGAATCTACTCACACCAGTGACTTTTCCGCTTATCAAATTATCTACGCATCACATTCTCTTATTATTCCCCAAAATTTTCACTGGCCTGAAAACTGCCAGGATTTTCCACAAGATGGCGCGATAATTCCCAAAAATCAGCCAATTTGCAGTATCATTGAACGCTCATCGAAGTCAAAAATTGCATTAAAAAAACTCAAAATTAACACTAAACAATTAGAAGAGAATTTAAGAATGAATCAAGCCAGCGTGAACAAATTAACACAGCCGTTAGTCCAAGAATTGATTACCAATGCCGCGAAATTGCGAGTTGGTATCGAAGTTTTAGACAATGGCTGCACGATTATCGATGCGGGAATTAATCACACGGGTGGTTTAGAAGCGGGTCGGATTATTGCTGAAATTTGTTTGGGCGGCATGGGAACCGTAACAATTTCACATAGTCAATACACCACAAATTGGCCACTGTCGGTTAATGTTCACACAGGGAATCCTGTTTTAGGGTGTTTGGGTAGTCAATATGCGGGTTGGAGTTTGTCGCACGAAAAATACTATGCGCTCGGTTCAGGTCCTGCGCGGGCAATGGCAACGAAACAAAAAGACGGGCAAACAATTCCTGTTGAAGAGATTTACCAAGAATTGGCGTATCACGACGAAGGCGACACAGCGACGTTAGTTATTGAAAATGATGCTGTTCCACCGCTTGCAATCGTCGAAAAAGTTGCAGAGGCGTGCGGAATTTCACCTGGAAAACTAACGATTATTGTCACGCCAACTAGCAGCTTGGCAGGTGGGGTTCAAGTTGTGGCGCGAGTTTTAGAAGTCGCGATGCACAAAGCCCACGCCTTACATTTTCCATTAGAAAATATCGTTGATGGCTCAGGTTCTGCACCACTTTGCCCCCCACATCCCAATTTTGTCAAAGCAATGGGGCGTACAAATGACGCAATTTTATTCGCAGGACAAGTCCATTTATTTGTAAAAGGTAGCGATGAAGCCGCTGAAAAATTAGCTAACGAATTACCTAGTTCAACCTCAAAAGATTATGGCAAGCCATTTGCCGAAATTTTCAAAGCGTGTAATTACGATTTTTTCAAAATTGACGCGATGTTATTCAGTCCAGCGAGTGTAATTGTGACCGCAGTTGATTCAGGTAAATCATTTCGCGCGGGAAAATTAGATAACGCATTATTAGATTTGTCGTTTGGCGCATAAAAATAATTGGAGCAAGGCGTTTCAAAAGGCCTTGTTGAAAAGGGATAAATTATGAATCACAAAATTTTAGCCTTCGTTTTAAACACAGCATTTTTAAATCTCGCTCACGCTGAAACCGTTTTCGTCACACTTGAAAAAGATAATGCGCTAGCAATTATGAATCCTATTGACGGTAAATTATTAAAAACTGTTCCTGTCGGAAAGCGTCCACGCGGTATTGCGTTAAGCCCTGACAAAAAATCACTTTACGTTGCGACAAGCGACGACAACACGATTAAAATTTTCGATGTTGAAACATTCAAAGAAACGGGGCGTTTGCCGTCAGGTAAAGATCCTGAAACGTTTGCATTAAGTCCAACTGGCGACAAAATGTATGTTTCAAACGAAGACGATAGCTTAGTTGCTGTGATTGATTTAGCAAAAAAGAAAATAGTTAAACAAATTAAGGTAGGTGTTGAGCCGGAAGGGATTTGCGTCAGTCCTAATAATCAATGGTTAATCAGCGCATCCGAAACCACAAATATGGTGCATTGGATTGATATTAAAACACAGGCGATTGTTGAAAATACGCTGGTTGATGCACGTCCGCGTTTTGTGACGTTTACGCCAGACAGTTCGCAACTTTGGGTCACTTCTGAAATGGCGGGAACGTTGATGGTTTTGGATACCAAAACTAAGCAGCCGATTAAAACGATTAGTTTTGCAATTCAAGGCGTACCGAATGACAAAATTCAACCCGTCGGCATTGCGATTGATAAAGAGCGTAAACGTGCTTATGTTGCACTTGGCACAGCAAATCGAATTGCCGTTGTTAATGCACAAACGTTTGAAGTCGAAAAATATCTTTTAGTCGGTTCGCGTGTTTGGAACGTCGCGTTTTCATCTGATGAAAAACGTTTGTATACCGCAAATGGTATTAGTAACGATGTTTCAATTATTGATTTGGATTCACAAACGGTAACGAAATCGATTGGCGTCGGGAATTATCCTTGGGGATTGGTGGTAAAACCATGAATGAGATTGCTTTAACAGTCGAAAATTTAACTTTTTCTTATGGTAAAAAAAAAGCTCTCGATAACGTTAATTTTCAAATTAATGCGGGGGAATGTACGATTTTACTTGGTGCAAATGGTGCAGGAAAAAGCACCTTATTTTCATTGATAACACATTTGTACGATACGCATGAAGGACGAATTGAATTGTGTGGTTTTGATATTCAAAATCAATCACGACAAGCGTTAGCACGTTTAGGGGTAGTATTTCAACAAACTACACTAGATATGGATTTAACGGTTCTTCAAAATTTACGCTATCACACCGCATTGCATGGAATAAGTGGGAAAGTAGCGGATAAAAGAATCCAAGAAGAATTGGAGCGTTTACAAATGTACGAGCGGCGTGGCGAAAAAGTGCGGCAATTAAATGGCGGACACAAACGGCGTGTTGAAATTGCGCGGGCATTGTTGCATAAACCCGCGATTTTATTGCTTGATGAACCAACGGTTGGACTTGATATTCCAAGCCGTCAAGGAATTGTAGAATACGTTCATCAGTTAGTTGTGGATGAAAAAATAGCGGTACTTTGGGCAAGTCATTTGATTGACGAAGTTTATGCAGAAGATAGTTTAATTGTTTTACATCAAGGAGAAATCAAAGCAACAGGAAATATGAAAGACGTTTTAAAGTTAACACAAACTGATCATCTTTCAGCTGCTTTTGCAGTGTTGACTAAAAAATAATGCCTATTTTTTTTGTGTTATGGATAACGCAACACCTAAGCCATTGGCGATTGCTTCGCCTGTGTTGCCTCTTGCATAATCAATAATAACAGGCACAAATTTTTGCATCGTTTCAGGTTTCATTCCGAGTTGTTGGAAAATTGAAACTGCCGTTAAAGCCGTGCTTATTGCGCTATCACCAGACAAACCTGCTAATTTTCCGGCCAATCCACCTAAACCTGATTGCGGTTTCAACGCGGGAACAGCTGAAAGTAATTGCTGAACATCAGGCACTTGCTGGGACAGTTTGGCAAATGCTTCAGGGTTCATGCGTGTTTTAGCGATTTGTAATAATGCTCCAGCTCCGCCCATTGCTTGTTGTGGTGTTATGTCAAAACGTTGCACTAAGATAGTTACCAATTCACCCGATTTTAACTGCTTGCCACTTTCGAATAATTTTTGTGCATCATTCAATGTATCCGACCCATTTTCCAAAGTCTGGCTACCTTCTTTTGTTACTGATTTTAATACATCGCCCCATTTTTCAGCGTGAGCCATTGGTGTGATGAATAATAAAAATGCTGCCGCGTAATTTAAGAATTTCATAATAGTGTCTTTTTATTTAAAGTAATTTTGAGAATTGCATTTTGATTAGATACCGCGATAACTCGACGTGATCGGATAACGCCGATTACGCCCAAAAGCACGTTCGCTGATTTTAATTCCAACGGCGGATTGTCGGCGTTTATATTCGCTGCCATCAACTAACCGAATGGTGCGCGTTACGTCTTCAATTGAAAACCCCGCTGCAATAATTTCATCTGACGATTGATTTTTCTCAATGTAGCGATACAAAATTGGATCCAGAATCTCATAAGGCGGTAACGAATCAGAATCTTGTTGATTAGGCGATAATTCGGCCGACGGTGGCCGAGTCATTACACGCTCTGGAATAACGGGTGAAATCGAATTTCGATAACGTGTTAATTCATAAACGAGTAGTTTCGGCACATCCTTAATCGGTGCAAAACCACCACACATATCACCGTAAAGCGTGGCATAACCAACACTCATTTCACTTTTATTGCCTGTGGTTAAAAGCAATTTTCCTTGTTTATTCGACATTGCCATTAAAACGATGCCGCGACAACGTGCTTGGATATTTTCTTCGGTGGTGTCGGCTGACGTGTTTTCAAACGTTGTCGCAAGCATTTCTGTAAATGCCTTCACTGCGGGTTCAATCGGAATATTATGATAATTTACCCCCATGATTTCAGCTTGAATTTTTGCGTCATCGTTACTCATTCCGAGTGTATATTTTGACGGTAACGAAACAACTTCGACATTTTCTGCGCCTAACGCATCGACAGCTAATGCTAAAACTAACGCGGAATCAATCCCACCTGATAATCCTAAGATTGCACCTTTGAAACCGTTTTTTCGAACATAATCACGTGTTCCTAGCACTAATGCTTTATAAATTGTCGCAGTTTCATTTTGCACTTGAAAATCAGGACAGGGCAAATTTAAAGGTTGTCCATTTTCAAATTCCACTACGGCGTATTGCTCAACAAATTCGTCGGCACGAAAAACGATTTCGCCTTCAGAATTTGTCACAAATGATGCACCATCGAATACTAATTCATCTTGTCCACCGACGGCATTCACATAAACGATTGGCAGTTGTGTCGATTTTGCGTTTGAACAAATTAATACCTCACGTTGTTGCGCTTTACCAGCATGAAATGGTGACGCATTGAGCGCTAATAAAATTTCTGCACCCGCCTCTTTTGTAGTTTGAACAATATCAGAATGCCAAACATCTTCACAAATCATTAAGCCAATAAATTGACCTTTGAACTCGAAAACACACGGTTTTTCACCCGCCGTAAAATAACGTTGTTCATCAAAAACACCATAATTTGGCAATTTTTGTTTGCGATAGACTGCCAAAATACTGCCTTCTGATAATACCGCCGCGCTGTTATAGAGTTTTCCATCGCTAAGCTCTGGAAATCCAATAACTATTCCTATGTTTGGCGCGATGTTTGCTAATTCAAATAGAGTGTTATTTGATTGATCAATATAATCCCGTCGAAACAGTAAATCTTCGGGCGGGTATCCTGCGATCATAAGTTCAGGAAATACAATTAAATCAACAAGTAAGGTGTTTTTTAGTTTCGTTATTATTTCGACAATTCGACTAAAGTTAGTGGAGATATTGCCGATTAAACTGTCAGTTTGAACAAGCGCGATTTTTAGGGACATAGCTTTTTATTAGGTCAAGGAGGAAGGTTTCGTGAACTGCCTGCAGATCATAACCTAAGTGCGTGTTTTAAAAGTGGAAAAAAGGGCTGAAATGTAGAAGAATCCGCAATTTTCCACAATGAAAAAGAATCGATCCAAGAAGATTAAGCGTTACCCAACAAATTTGAATCTGATGTTACGCAGTGACAAAAAAAGGATAGAGATTACAATTCAATTTTTGAAACAAGAAAATGAAACATCTCGAACTGTATAGCGATTATTTGATTTGTAATGCGGCAGGTTATGCGACGGCGACAGGATTATCAGCCATGATTGATGGTGATGTAAGTCACGATCAAATCACTCGTTTCCTATCCGCGCAAAAAAAAGTTCAAAAGAACTGTGGTTAAAAGTGAAATCAG
>BJHG01000078.1 GCA_014191975.1 Methylococcaceae bacterium
CTTTATTGCTATACCATTCAGCGTAAAAGTTTTTGGCAAAGGCGATTGCGTCATTTTTATTAGTAGTACGCGTACTACGTTTAATCCAATTAGCATCGTATAAACGTACCCAATAAAACTCACTTGCTGGCACTTTGTATAATTTTACAGTATCAGGTAAACCTTTAACGGTTTGCAGTGTGCTGGGAATGGGTGTGTTACTGCGACTTTTAGGCTTAAGTTTCGGCAGGCTTTGCGGAGTAGTATTAGGTGCTATTTTTTTGGGCATAACTACACCTCACATTTAAGTTTGAGAATAAAGCGTGTGCAACGTGCTTTAAGTTTGAGTGCATTTATAGCATCAAAATGAGAAATGTGCGGGAGATTTTGGCGTGAAAGTGTAGTACGGTGAGATGCGTACTACAAAAGGCAAAAAAAAAGCACTTAGCATGCGCTTAAGTACTTAATTTATATAGCTTCTTGTGGTGGGTCGTGCGCGATTCGAACGCGCGACCATCGCATTAAAAGTGCGGTGCTCTACCAGCTGAGCTAACGACCCAAGAAGAAATACAATTGTAATGCCAACTCGTTAAAAATGCAAATGGATTATTTAAAATTTAATGGCTTTTAGACGTTACGCATTGATGAGGGACGAATGAATTACCGTTGAAAATCTGAATCCATGAAAAACACCGATGATACGAAAAATATAGCTAACCTACATAAAATCTATGTTTTTATTTTTTAGCAGAACAGTTTGTCACTAAGGTATCTTTTTCGTCGCCGTGCTTTAATTTACCCTTAATTAGATTAAATCTGGTGAGTAAGGCGTAAGATATTCTAAAATTGCCCCGCATTTTTAATCGTATGTTGCGTATTCTGCCGTTTATGCAAAGAAGTAAACCTATTAAACACAATTTGAAGGCCATGCAGAGGTGTATCAAATTCTGACTGATGGCTTGCAAAATGCCAGTTTTAGTCATAAAAAAAGCCGATACGCAGAAACGTATCGGCTTTTTTATAGATAAGAATTAGAACCTTATCTAGCGAAACGTTTGTTGAATTTATCAACACGACCAGCTGTATCTACAACGCGTTGTTTACCCGTATAAAAGGGATGGCAAGAAGAGCAAACTTCGATGTTTAAGTCTTTAACCAACGCAGAACCGGTCACAAAAGTATTACCACAACCACAAGTGACGGTAATTTGTTTATAATTAGGATGAATTTCTGGTTTCATAATTTTTCGCATTGCCCCAACGGGCGGTTGATATTAAAAATGCCTATTTTACGGACTTAACTCACAAATCGCAATGGATTCAAACTTTTATGCGTATTATTACTGTAAATACAAACGGAATTCGCTCAGCTGAACGCAAAGGTTTTTTTGCGTGGCTGAGTGAACAAAATGCTGATGTGGTTTGCATTCAAGAAACCAAAGCACAGGTTGATCAACTCGATGCAGAACTTTTCTATCCCCCATCACATAACTGTTTTTATCACGATGCCGAAAAAAAAGGCTACAGCGGTGTTGCACTTTATTGCAAAAAAAAACCCGATGAAATCATTTACGGTTTAGGTATTGAAGACATCGACCGAGAAGGGCGTTTTATCGAAGCACGATTCGGAAATTTAAGTGTTATTTCGCTGTATTTGCCTTCAGGTTCGTCAGGTGAAGAGCGCCAAAATTTTAAATTTTCAGTTTTAGAGCGCTTTAAAATCTATTTAGACGACATTGCACATAACGGACGTGACACCATAATTTGTGGCGATTGGAACATCGCCCACAAAGAAATTGATTTAAAAAATTGGCGTGGCAATAAAAAAAACTCAGGTTTTCTGCCAGAAGAACGCGCTTGGCTAGACACTATTTTTGAGGACGAAAAATGGTTTGATGCGTTTCGATTAGTGAATCAAGAGGCTGACCAATACACTTGGTGGTCAAATCGTGGGCAAGCATGGGAAAACAATGTCGGTTGGCGCATTGATTATCAAATTATCAGTGCGTCGTTACAAAACAAAGTTCACGCCACAAGCATTTATAAAGACGAACGCTTTTCTGACCACGCACCACTTATTATTGATTACAACGAATGAAAATATCACTCATCGTCGCGATGTCAGCAAACCGTGTTATTGGACAAGATAATAAAATGCCTTGGCACTTATCCGCTGATTTAAAACGTTTTCGTGCCATTACGATGGACGCGCCAATTTTAATGGGTCGTAAAACATTTGAATCTATTGGCAAACCACTCGACGGGCGCACAAATTTAATTTTAAGTAAAAATGAAAATTATCAACCCGAAGGCTGCTTTGTTTTTGACTCACTCGAAATGGCGTTAAGTGCTGTGGAAAATATGGGTGAAGAGTTATTTATTATTGGCGGTGCGACACTTTATGAAATGTCTTTACCGTTCGCTAAACGACTCTATTTAACGGACATTCAAGCCAAATTTGACGGTGACACTTTCTTTCCAGAATTCAATTTTGATGATTGGAATGAAATTGCTTGTGAACAAATCAACAACGATGAAAAAGTAGATTTTTCATATCGCTTTTTAACTTTGGAGAAAAAATGATTGAATTAAGAGCATTAGCGATAACGGGCAATGACGCGCCGACATTTCTGCAAGGGCAAACAACTTGTGACGTGAACGAAAATAAAATGGGTGCGTTTTGCAATCCAAAAGGGCGGGTAATTTCGACGTTTGTTTTGCTTAAAAATGAAAACGATTTTGTCTTGATTTTACCAAAATCACTTTTTACAACCATTCAAGAGCGTCTGCAACGCTATAAACTCCGTGCTAAAGTTGAAATTACAGAAACCAATTTACCTGAATTTACTTTACCTGAAAATATGCCGTGGCTTTGTCCTGAAACGAGCGAACAATTTATTCCTCAATGGTTAAATTTAGATATTTTGGATGGCATTAGCTTCACGAAAGGCTGTTACACCGGACAAGAAATTGTGGCACGAACCCATTATTTAGGCGAAGTGAAACGGCGTTTATTTGTGGCACGTTGTGAAACGAATTTCGATATTGAACCGAATTGTTCAATTCTTGATGAAAATGACACAACCGTTGGCAATGTTTTAGCTATTCAAAATGGTTTAGTGCAATGTGTATTAAAAATAGACGCGCAAAATTCGTCATTGCACTTGAATTGTCCAACGCAGGACATTTTATTTTTAGGTAAAAATGATGAATGACGCAGCGGCTTTACGTTTTCGACACTTAGGCATGTTGACGATTTGTGCGGTTTATCTTGTGATTTTAGCGGGCGGCATTGTTAGAGCTTCGGGGGCAGGAATGGGTTGTCCTGATTGGCCTACTTGTTTTGGACAGTGGATTCCACCGATTTCCGAAGCGCAATTGCCCGCGAATTATCACGAAATTTACGCCCAACGTGGTTATGAAAACACACAATTTAATCCAATCAAAACCTGGACGGAATACACAAATCGCTTGATCGGTGTGACGATTGGTTTTTTAATTTTTTTAACAGCGTGGTCATCACGGATTTATTTAAAAATCGATAAACCTGTTTTTTATTTGGCGGTGACGGCATTTTTCCTAGTCGGATTCCAAGGATGGCTAGGTTCGACTGTTGTTTCAAGCAATTTAAATCCACTTAAAATTACGATTCACATGATTGTCGCGCTCATCATTGTTGCGCTGTTGATTTACACCATTACGCGCTCACAACGTGAAAATTTTGCAGCGATTGATTTAAGCCTTTTGCCTGAAAAATTGCCAAAAGTGTTAAGCATTGTTTTGATTATGACCCTAATTCAAATCACAATGGGAACGCAAGTGCGTGAAGCGGTAGATTTTATTTCACATGATTTAGTGTCGGTTGAACGGCAGTTTTGGCGTGACGATTTTCCGATAATTTTTTATGTACATCGTTCGTTTTCGTCGTTAATTTTATTTACGAATGCGTGGCTAGTTTGGCGACTTTGGCAAAATATCGCAAAAAATCACCCGCTTGTTAAAGCAGGTTTTTTATTGTTTGGTTTAATTGTGACGGCGATTTTGGCGGGTGTGAGTTTAGACCGTTTAGGAATGCCACCTATCGTTCAACCCATTCATTTGTTGATGGCGAATTTGATTTTAGGCACGCAATTTTTTATGTGGCTGGCGTTGCGTTACAGCGTAAAAAACTATCACAAAACCGCATGAGCCTCAAAACCTAACCCCTGAATTTCAAGTGCAAAATCCTGCATAATTTCTGAAGCCATTGGTCGTAAATCAATGGCTTCAGGTTGTTGTGAAGGACGAGCTAACGTATAAATCGTGACAGCTTGAATCGTTGTTGTAGTACGAATTTCTTTCAGAAAATTTAAAAAACCTTCACGTTCATTTTCTGAAAAACCTCGCGCATGATAATCAACCAAACAAATTTGAATTTTCGTTTCACAACTCACTGACGCCAGCATGATATTTTTCAAAACAGATTCATTCGTTTGAGCAGAATTATTGACTAATGCCCTGCCCTCTTTCGTTGCGCTGTCCATTTTGAACCAGACTTCACCACCAAAATGATTCAAAATTTTCAAACCTTTTTGTACAGCTTCACGATGAATCAAGCTACCATTTGTAATCAACACAAAATGGCTTTCTGGAAAAATCCCACATTCTGCTCCAATGTCGCCAATCACAGAAACCGCTTTGTCAAAATTCGCTAAACTGGTCGGCTCGCCATTTCCAGCAATCGCAATATCTTTAATGACACGCTGTTCAATGTCAACGTCCATTCGGTCGTAAAAATCACCATTCAAAACATCATCCAAAAACAAACGTAATTCTTGCGCCAATAAATCCAAGTTAATTTCAGGTGCAGCACCTATTTTTAAATCTGGAACTTGGCAATAAATACACCGCCAATTACAGGCATTATTCACGTTGAAATTGATGCCAATCGATAAGCCACCTGCCCGACGTGAAAGAACAGGATAAATATAATTAAAATCGGTCACATTGCGCGTGTGGTTTGTAACGGTGAGTTTTGACATTGAAATAATTGGCGAGGTTAACAAGATTTTGAAAGTATAGCACACTCAAAAGTCGCTATTTTTTGTGTGATATAATTTCGCTAAACGCCGTAAATATTCACGACGTTTGGCTAAAAATCATAATAAAAATAATAGAGGAATAATTATGTGTTGGAGTGGTGAAGCATCTGGTGTACTTGCGGCTGTCGGTTTAGGAACGGCTTATTACATTGCGAAAAGAGGTGAATCAAAAGAACTATGGATTCCATTGACGTATTTTGCGTTGATGGAATTATTGCAAGCATTCACTTATGTTTATATCGATTTATGTGACAACCCGAATAATCAAATACTAACGATGCTGGGCTATTTGCACGTCGCGTTTCAACCATTTTTTGTAAATATGGTGGCGATGTATTTCATTCCGGAAAGTGTGAAACTCAAAATTCGTACCGCTGTTTATACGATTAGCGCGGCAGGTTCACTTTTGATTTTATTTAAAATGTATCCTTTCGCATGGGCGGGAGAATGTGTGATTGGAACAGAAGGTTTTTGTGGACCGCATATTTGTTCGGTTTCAGGTGCATGGCATATTGCGTGGCAAATGCCACTGAATGGGCTGTTGTCACATCCCGTTGAATGGTTATTTAATTTTAAGTGGGGTTTACACGTTTTGGCGTATATTTTGGTGGCGTTTATTTTGCCAACGCTTTATGGTTCATGGAAATTCGTCTTATTTCATTATTTCATGGGACCTTGGATTTCAGATATTACCACTGACGATCCAAATGAATATGCGGCGGTGTGGTGCTTATTTTCAATTGCGCTATGCGTATCGGTTATTAAATCCCCCATACGAAAATATCTACACGTTACGAATTGGCCATTTTATAAAAAAACAATTGGTGATTCTCTATAACAAAACTAAAAAAGCCCGTAATTTTTACGGGCTTTTTTGTCTAAAATAAATAGATATAGTTTAGGTCTTTTCGTTAATACATCTATGGATAATCAAAACCCGACAAATAAGCATTCTTTTTGAATTCCCCGTTATTTTAATATATTAGGGGTTACGGGGTATTTGTTCTGATTACTATTGACGGATCACTTAAATTAAAATTCGGTTTGGATTTTACCACAAAAAAAACCGCCCCTACGTCTGCCACAAGGACGGTTTTATACTTTTGAAGATGATGGTTTTGAGCGTGTTGGGTTAAACGTTTGGATTAAGTTGCTAAAACAAATTAGAAAAACTTAATGGCAGCGATAATAATACCACCAACTGAGATAGTGGTCGCAAATGACCAAATCATAAAATGATCAATTCTTGACGTGAGCTGCTCAAAACGTTTAGTTGTTTCTGTGTGCATTTGTTCAAAACGTTTATCCATATCTTCACGCAACATTTTCATTTCATTACGCAAATCCACGTCCAAATGCGCAAAATGGTTCGTTTGGGCTTTAAGCATCAAAATCATCATCTGCTCAGGTGCAATGCCTTCACCACTTGCCACTTTTTCCATGACCTTCTGTGCTTGTGCATCTAGCCAATCATCAAAAAACTTGTCATCAAACATAACAACCTCCAAATGGCCAAATCATAGCACAAAATAACTACTTACTTATGCTGCTTTGCAAGACCTGACCCCGTTACTTCACAAGGTTTACAGCAGGGTGAAATGCTTGCATTACAGCGGCTTTTAGCTAAACGTTTCGGTGTCATTCCTGTGGAAATAGTAGCACTAATTTCTCAGGCACCTCTCGAAGACATAGAACGATGGTTTGATCGCGCTATTGACGCGAAAGTGTTACCAGACGTATTCCAAGATTAATCCAATGTTAGCAGATAGACTCGAAGAGTGGGCTCATGGCTATATTACCGAGGGTGCGATTTTTACCCTAATCATTGCGATTGTATGTGTGAGCGAGTTATTCTTAAATAAAATTCCGCTTGAATATCTGGTGATTATGAATGTTGCTTTGAACGTCTTCTGCGTCCCAAATTTGTAGTTCCCAAGGGAAATAAAAGTTACATTTATTTTTAAAGTAAATATGTAATCCGCGATAACCTTCTTTATCCCTCAAATACCAGTTTTTTAATCCCAATTCATCTTGCCACTCATCAAGTGAATCCATAACCGATTGTATTTCATCGTCTGTTAGAATAATGCGGACACCAAAAATATCATTAAGCCAGTTATTAACTGGGTATTGATCTTCACGGATTGAGAAACGCTCAATCTTGTCATCAATACT
>BJHG01000079.1 GCA_014191975.1 Methylococcaceae bacterium
GTGTTATCCACGCCTGTCTTTCCGCTATAGGCTGATTCCAGACTTTTTTTTAAGCCAATCTAATTCCATATTCAACTGCCCAATTTTGGCATACAGCCGATCCGGATCGCTCTGTGCATTGACAGGC
Source organism: Methylococcaceae bacterium (assembly GCA_014191975.1). Taxonomy (GTDB): domain Bacteria; phylum Pseudomonadota; class Gammaproteobacteria; order Methylococcales; family Methylomonadaceae; genus UBA10906. Next base: position 128 of record BJHG01000079.1, read on the forward strand.
TTGGGACCCCGTTTACCTTCAAAAAGACTACCCGCATTGTCCATCAATTCCTTTTTCCATTGACTTACCTGGGTCGGATGGACTCCGTTTTCCTGGGCGATCTCATTGATTGTCTTTGTGCCTTTAACCGCTTCCAAGGCAATCTTAGCTTTTTGTGATCCTGTAAAAATCTTCCGCTTGCTTTCACTCATTTGCCACTTCTCTTTTTTCGACAGAGTATAGCTTAAACTATTGTCCGGATTTCAGGGTCCACTATACCACATCAACTTTCAGTTCTCGTAAATCATGAAATGTAACTCTTAATTCTTTGTCGGTTTCTTTATCAAAAGCCATTGCACAAAAATAGCCTGCATAATCTTTAAGCGAAATAACTAAATTTTTTATATGGGTTTGAGAATCTTCATTCTCAGCGCGAATGACATGAGAATACTTTTTGAACTCGTCATAAACTTTTTCAATTTTTGGAATCACTCCTGTTTTGGTCGTTAAATAATGCCGCATGAATTCATCGAACTTATTTTGCACAAAACCAGATTCCATAGGCTGCCAAAATCTTTGATACAAATCCGTTTGAAAATCATGCTCTAAATCCATTAAAACAAAATTACGAATTAAATCGGCTTGACTTAAATCTTTACCTGTTGAATTCATACTTTCAAATATGAGTTGTGGATTGTCTTGTCCTCTAGTCAATCCTATCTCTACTATCGTCAGTTTTTTAAACCTTTACATAATGCAACCAGTTTCGATTGATTTTCATCAATTTGTTTTTTGAAATAATCGTAATTTTCTTTTATTCGAGTTGAAAAATTATTACTCTCTGGTTCATTGCCATCAACTAAAGCCATCAAAGTAGTTCTATCTGTTTCTGAAAGTAATAATTTAAATCGTTTTTCGCCATTTTCTAGCGGATTTATCAGATAATAGTGTTGTATTTTTATCTTAGAAAAACCTGTAAAAGGTTCATCGGCATTTAAAAGAGTATTAGCTAAAGCTGCTAATAGAAGAGTCTCACTTGTTACACGTTGTTGTCCATCAATCAACAATAATGGAGTTTCAGTAGTGGGAAAATACTGACTACTTTCAACAAACACAACTGAGCCAATAAAATGAATCGGGATAAGGTCGTTCTCACCACATTGAATAATGTCATTCCAAAGTTGTTCACAATGCTCTTTTTCCCATGAATACTTACGTTGATAAATCGGGATAACGAATGGTCTTTTTCCTTGTAAAAAGTCAAGGAAATAGGCTTGTTGTGCTTGCATAAATATCCTATTTAAATTTGTTATAATTTTTCATAAAATCAACCGTCACAGCTCTCAACCGCTCATCAAGAATCGACAACGATTTTTCCGCTATTACCGAAGGAACACCACCATAAAAAGCCTGTGCAATCCCACCAGTAATACAGGTTAAAGTGTCACAATCACCGCCCAATGACACGGCAAGCCGAATCGCATTTTCAAAATCGGTTGAATCCAAAAATGCCACAATTGCTTCTGGTACAGTTCCTTGTGAAGATTCATTGAATTTGTAAGTCGGGCGAATGTCATCACACGTTCTATCTAAATCGTAACCAAAATTGGTGACAACATAATCTTTGATGTCTTGTTTGCTGTGACCTGTTCGCGCTAAAAAAATCGCTGAAGCCGTTGCACACGCACCTTTAATCCCTTCTGGGTGATTGAGTGTAATTTCGGTATATTCAACGGCTTTTTTCAACACGTCGTCGAGCGAATCAAACGCATAACCCACAGGGCTAATTCGCATTGCCGCACCATTGCCCCAACTGTTATAAGCCTGAGCATTTGGATTTTGCGCCCATTGATGAAACATTCCCCCATAACCTGCATCTGGATAACGTCGATAATACTCACGCATCACGTCAGCATAATTTCTGTCATTCAAAATTGCATCGGCTAACGCAATCGTCAGCACGCTGTCATCGGTAAAAAAGCATCTCGGACTGAATAATTCAAACTCCGTTGTTTTGATATTGTTCCATTCATAAACCGAACCAATAATATCACCTGTAATTGCACCTAACATAAGCACCTCCTGTGTTTTATTTTTTACAAACGAAAATATGATATTCGACCAAAGCAACAAAAATCGACGTTACCAAAAATATTTTTTATTTTTTTAATGGACTGATTATGTCGCTTTAGTCATTTATTATCATAGTCATTCAAAAATACTTACGCAGGACAGCCAAAATGAACAAATTTGACGTGACAACTATTTCAGCCGAAATCATTAAAACGCTCAATATTTAGTTATACTAACGGGTGCATGTATATCAGCGGGATCGCGAATACCAACATTTCGAGATGCAATAACGGGGTTGTGGAAAAACTACCAAGCCGAAACTTTAGCGAGTGCGGAAGGTTTTCGCAATGATCCTGCACTGTGGTTTTGTGCTGGTACGAATGGCGACGTAACATGGTCGAGTTTAGTGTGTAAAATGACATCACTTTTTCAATCTTGAGTTGTAACGTGTTTAATCCATCTCGGTTAATTTGGTTGCCAGAAATGGCCTCAGTAAAAATTCGAGTATCTTTGTACGCCAGCATTTTTCAGAACCGCAATTTTAATATCTAGTGATTGTTTGCTTGTTGAAACGCAAGCATAACCAAAAAGCCGCATAGTTTTGTCCTTAAAAACGATTTTTTAGACTGAAAAGTCAGCAAAAATAATGGTTGTAGCCGATTTTAATCGGCTAGCATACGTTTTCGTACTTTTAGATAATCAAGCTATCACTTCTACCTGCACCAGATTGTCGGAGAATGTCGGCGCATGCCCCATATTGACGAATTCAGCTGAGCTGATACTGTTAACCGTACCTTTATTTAACTGCCGCCAATAACCTAACGTTGCGACAATCAATCCCGGGTTCACGTCAGCAGTGATCTTAGCCTCGCCTTCAAAAGCGCCGCGATCATTAAAGACTCGCACCTTATCGCCCTGATTAATGTTACGCAGCTCAGCGTCCAGTGCATTTATCATTATGAACTGTTCTCCTTGGCCTTTGATTTTTTGCGTCATATTGGCGTAGCACGAATTCAGGAAGCCATGACTTTTCGGCGAGAGAATATTTAACGGATATTTTTTCGCAAGTTCGGGATTGGTTGACGGTGTTTCTTTAGAACACACATAATCGGGCAAGGAATCCAGTGGTTCGCCTGACTGGAAGCCTTCATACATCTGACGAAAAGGACCAGCAACAAAGTTTGTAGCGCCGGTTATTTCAAATTCACATTTACTGGACGGTGTCGGAAAGTTACCGGTTTTATGCGGTGCGCGATTATCCTTGGTTCCTACGTTAAGTCTGGCAAAGCCCAGTTCGCGCAAGGACTCCAGCGTAATACCCTCGCAAGCTGGTGAATCCCAGTCTACATAATTTTCCAAGCATTCTGAATCCGACCAAAGAAAGTTCTCTTCTTGATAACCCATGCGAGCCGCTAGTCGCTGAAAAATTTCGTTATTCGGGATGGCCTCGCCCGGTGACTCGACACATTTAGCATTGTAGGTCAGATACAAATGCCCCCAGGACAGGATCATGTCTTCCAGTTCCGCACCCATAGATGCAGGCAACAGGATGTCGGCGTAACTGGCGGTATCTGAGATGAAATGCTCCGCCGAAACCAGAAACAACTCTTCGTTGAGTAGGCCCTTGACTATCTTGTCGGTCTCCGGTGCCTGGGTGACGGGATTAGTATTCCAGCACATCATCGCTTTAATCGGCGGACCTGCAGGCGGCTCGTCGGTGAGTGCGCGACCCAACTGCAACGCATTCATAACCCGCGTGCCCTCGGGAATCAAATCCGGTCGACAGATCACGTCAAACTTGTACGGATGCTCCCAGACCGGCATCTGTAATGCACCGCCACCAACATGACGCCAGGCGCCAGTTAATGCAGGCAGACAGCTGACCGCGCGGATTGTTTGGCCGCCGCCATAATGTCTTTCCAGCGCCACGCCCAGACGGATTACCGCAGGCTGTGTCGTTGCATAATCGCGGGACAGTGTGCGAATCACTTCAGCCGGTATTCCGGTGATAGCTTCCGCCCATTCTGGGGTACGCATTTTCGCACGCTCTTTTAAGGCTTCAAAACCGACCGTGTAATTATCGACATAATCCTGATCGACTAGGCCTTCTTCAATAATCGTATGTATCGTTGCCATCGCCAATGCGCCATCAGTACCCGGTTTTGGCGCAATATGAACATCGGCTTCTTTGGCTGTTTTGGACGCATAACTATCGATTACGATGACTTTCGAACCTTTTTTCTGAGCTTCTTTAATAATGTGCCAGTGATGCAGATTGGTGCTGACCGAATTGCAGGCCCAGATGATGATGTATTTGGCATGAATAAAACTTTCAGGATCGACACCGGCTGTAGGTCCCACGGTTAGAAGCCAGGCCGTAGCAGATCCTTCACCGCAAAAAGTGCGCTCGGTAACGGTAGCGCCCATCCGGTTAAAGAATGCGTCGCCGCCGTTCAATCCATGTACCAGACCCTGATTGCCCAAATAACTGTAGGGAACAATCGCCTGCGGGCCGTGCTCTGCAATAATCGCTTTCCAGCGTGCGACGATTTCATCCAAGGCTTCATCCCAGGTGATGCGTTCAAACTGCTTGCTGCCTTTGGGGCCGGTGCGGCGCATCGGGTATAACAGGCGGTCGGGATGATAATGCCGCTTTTCGTAATCGTTCAATTTAACGCAAAGACCGCCTCGCGTCATCGGATGGTCTGGATTGCCTTTAACACCGATTAGCTTACCCTCCTGAACCTCAAATATCATCGAACAGGTATCAGGACAATCATGTGGACAGCCACCGTGATGCGTTGTTTTTAATGCTACAGTCATTGTTTATTTCCTAGCAATACTTGAATAAAAGTTAAAACCTGCATTACTGCATCAGTTGTAAAATATTTGTGATGATTTAAAAAACTGACCGGTAAGTATGGCTTAAATTCTACTACGCCACTTGGTACCTCACAAAATATTTATCAACCTCTCTGTGATTCATAGTAAGAGAAGGTGGCATCAGCGTATATAGTGGTTTTTGTGAATTTTTCAACTCACCTTAAATAGTCTTGCAACTCATATTTGAGTAATCTGATTGCAATTTTTTCCAGAAAAATGCTATCGTTTATACTCAAATCGTAAGTAATCAAATCGTGAGTTTTTTATGAATGTGCATATCGAGACAACAGAAAGTGTTGTGAGTGAATTGACGGGGGAATTGTTGTCATTCGTAACCGAAATAACAGAAGTCAATGCCCTCGCCGTAGAGCCAAACTACTTGAAACTATACATAGAAGATTTGGGATTACTGAAAAGATTGTCAAATGGTGAAATCAACGTTTTGTTAGGAATAGCCACTGTGTCTGAATACAGCGGTGAGGTTCACTTACCATTGTTGATCAAGCAAAGAATTGCAAACTCAGCCGAGGTCAAAATACAAACAATTAACAACATCATTGCCAAACTTATAAGCAAAGACGTGATTAAAAGAATTGGAACGACGGTTTACATCTTAAATCCTGATTTGTTCGCAAAAGAGAAATGGCGTGACATCCGTGAGCAACGCAAGACGTTCCAATCAATCACAACTTACAACCAAAACGGGATTCGAACAATCGAAATCAGAATCGTTGAGCCGACTCAAGCGACTGAAACGTTAGCCCCAGCGGATAGCAGTCACAACGACGACACAATGAATCAGCACGCGGTGAAGTGAACAGAATCGCGCTACACTCTTTGAGGGCTGGATTTGCAATTGAGTTTGATTTTTGAGATGGCGGAACATGTGAATTATGAACAACAATTGCTTGATAAATTACGGGATCAAAAACGTCAATATGAAATTGACCGGATAATTGATGAGTCGAATAACCGATAGGCCTGGAATAAGAAAATGAAAAAATTAGGGATTTTACTAATCGCACTGAGTCTTTTAGTAGTTGGAACAAGTTATAACATTGGTTTGCTGAGCGAACGTCAAAGCGCTATATATCTGTCAGGGGTTTTATTCTTAGCAGGTGTTATATGTTTTGGATTTGGTGTTGTTGCAAAGGAAGAATCTGAGAACATCAAAGCTTTTGCGTTGTGGACGTTTTTAACGACAATCGTATCGCTGATAGGAATGAAAGTAGTTACTGATATTCAAGAAGCAAAGCGACTACAAGAAGAAATTAATGGAACAGTTACGGTTAAGGCGAATGGCTTGATGTGGAAAAGATGTTCAGTTGGACAGACTTGGACAGGGACAACATGTAGTGGTGCCGCTACGAAAATGACTTGGACTGATGCCATGAAGTTAACAAGCAATTTTGCTGGGCATAATGATTGGCGGCTGCCGACGAAAGCTGAATTGATGCAATTGGTTGTCTGCTCTGACGGTAAATCTGATACTGATGGAAGTTGTACAAATTACATGACGGTTACCCGTCCAACTATTAACACAACCTATTTCCCCAACACGCCAAGTGTCTGGTTTTGGTCTTCCTCGCCTGGTGCTGGCTTTAGTAGCAATGCGTGGGGTGTCTACTTCTACTACGGCTATTCTTACGGCTACTATAAGAGCAGCTACGGTAATGTTCGGCTAGTTAGGTAGCGGACAGTGTTTTTCCCTTTTGTTTGGGATGTCTACTGAATTTTGGCATTGGTTATGCTCAGAATTAATTTAAGGATACAGTCAAAAATAATATCCCGATTTAATGAGTTGAAATGAGATAATAAGCCCCTAAATTTTTCTCATGGCAAATTATCAAATGATCAGTTATGAAAAGCACATCGAAGTAAAAATGCAACGTCTCTTTGTCACGTTATCGGAAAAGGATAAACGCCGATATGCCGCCATTGAAGCGGAGAAATTAAATCATGGAGGGACTGATTATATTTCAAGGCTCTTTGATATTGATCCAAAAACGATACGCAAAGGGATGGCTGAATTAGAACAAGTATCGGATGAGAC
>BJHG01000080.1 GCA_014191975.1 Methylococcaceae bacterium
CACCTTTGTATTTTCATATCCATTTGTACAGCAGCCCCACAGGAATCCCTAAGTTTTGTGCGACTTCTATCGGGGTTTTTCCTTCTTCCAGCACCATTTTCACTGCTGACGTTTTATATTCTTGGGAGTATTTGTTTTTCATTTTCTGACACCTAATTTTGATGGATAATTCTACAAAACTTTTGTCCTGATTAGTGTAGCGGGATCAGTTGCGATAATGGTCGCTGTTTTGTATATTCTGTACAGCTTGAGCTAAGGTGTCTGTTGATACATATTTGGCAGGTAAGGGTTTTCCTGCCAAACCAAGTGATTGTAATTGCCTTGCCCAAAATAACTGTTCGTCCATAAATGGGATGACTATTGAAGGACAGCCAGAACGAGTAGCCGCGTGAGATGTACCAGCACCACCATGATGAACAACCGCCACGCAACGTTTAAATACTGGCTGATGTGGGTGTTTGCTAATAAAATAAACATTCCCTTGCTGACTACCTGCTAAAAAGCGCGATGAACTGGTTTGAATAATCGCTCGACAACCAGATTGCTCAACGGCTGACAAAAACAAATCCATGCTCCATTCGGGTACGGCTTGTTGCAAACTGCCAAACGTCATGTATATCGGTGCTGATCCAGCATCTAGGAAAGTCAATAAATCATCTGGCATTTGCCAATAGCGTTCATCTTCGCTCAAATTTAAAAAACCACAGGCTTGATGATTTGCTGACCACTGCTCATTGCCATGACAAAACAGCGGGTCAACGGCTACCAGATTTAACTGTTGCGACGTTAATAGTTCGGTCAATACGTTAGTTGGCGGTATTTGTCCTGATTTACGCCACAAGTGTGTCAATGGTTTTTTTAGAAATAAATTGAAAATCAAATCTAATAATTTCCAACTTATTGGATTGAAATAACGTCCCAAATTAGGAAAACTAAACGGCGGTAACAATGGATTAGCAATCGCGGCATGACAAAATGTCACGCTATAAAATGGCTTGTTTTGCAGTAAAGCCGCAAGTTTTAAGGGATAGAGAAAATGATGACCGATAACATAGTCGTTCTCTGCAACCAACGTTTGCGCGGCATCGAATATCACCTGTTCATTGGGAAAGAATGCTTCATCTAACAACGCTTTTAGCCATTGCAGCGGATTCATTTTGAATGAGCGTTGGGCAAAACCTTCCATGTCAAAGTCGATGTGTTCTGGTATTTGTCGATAACATATTCCGAGTTGCTGACAAATAGCCGCATAATTTTGATTATCAATACTACTGACCACGAGCATGACTTGATGTCCCGCTTTTTGCAACCCATCTGCCAACGCCAACAAGGGTCTTACATCACCATTAGAACCCCAAGTTTGAATGCCGATTTTCATTTAGAAATTAACGCTCCATTTCGATAATCCGCAATTGCCTGTTCAATTTCTTCACGAGTATTCATCACAAAAGGACCATATTGGACAATCGGTTCATTTAAAGGACGCGCGGCAAGTATTAAAAATGCCGCTTCTGTTTTATCTGAATGAATTTCAACATATTTTTCTTCAGAAAAAACACCAACAGCGTGTCTGATTAACGAATTATTCCCAATTTTTAAACTACCTTCATAAGCATAAACAAAAGCGTTATGACTTTCTGGGATTGGTAATGTGAAACATTCACCCGCTTGCATTTTAACATCTAAAAACAAAGGTTCAGTGCTTAATCCGTGAATTGCACCTGTGATAATTTGATTCTCAACTTGAATCGTTCCCGCAATCACTTTCACGAATCCGCCATTTAAACCGTGCGTTGGAATTGCTTCTGGTGGAATATCTTTATACGCCGCGGGTTTCATTTTTTCTTTGGCAGGTAAGACCTTAAAATCCGAAAACTCTCTAAACCTGCTCAATCTCCTGCTTCATTTGCAACTGGTTTAATTCAAATATCCAGACTGAATTACCCACAACAAACCTGTGATTGTAAAAAACGAAATAATGGTTGTAGCAACCATCGCTGCCGCACATAAACCTTGATAGCCATATTTCTGACTAATTAGCGGATAAATGCTAAACATTGGCATACTCGCGTTAATAACAGCCGCTTGCTTTAACATTGGATTATTGAACGATAAAACCAGCAACATCACATAAACGGCTAATGGATGCAAAATCAATTTGCCAAAAATGATGCTGGTTATATCGCTTCTCATACCTGTTAAACGCAATCCTGCGAGGGTACAACCAATGTAAAACAGCGCAACTGGTGCTGAAGCTGTAGAAAGCATGGTTAACGCATGAGAAATCGGCTGAGGTAAATGCAATTCAAACACTGAAAATAACACACCTGCTGAAATGGATATAATCAGCGGATTAGTGATTAACCGCTTAACAATCCCCTTCAAAATTGAAAAACCATTTTCTTTGGTTTTACCACTCAATTCTGCAAGCGTAAGAAGCAATGGCAGCATAATCAAATTTTCCACACTGACATAAACTGCTAATGTCGCACGAGCTGTTTCATTGATTATCTGCTCTGCAATCGGAAATCCCATAAATGCACTGTTGGAAATCGTCATCCCCATCGTAAGAATAGCCGCTTCTTGTAAGCCTTTACGCTGGATAAAACAACGAAAAATAATACCGATGACTAAAAGGCTCATTGAACCCAACGCATAAGCCAGCAATAAATCAAAATCTAATAATTGCTTTGTGGGCTGTTGTGAAAGTGCTTTAAATAGTAAGGCGGGTAACGCATAGTCGATAACAAAAACACCTAATGCGCGAGTGTTAGAAGACTCAAGCAATCCGCGTTTAACCGTGATAAAACCAATCGCAATGATGATAAAAATTGAACTGGTAATCGAAAATACGGTCAACAAGTTACATTCCTTTCATCTGTTTTAAAGCTGTATCAACGTCTGACAAATTCGCCAATCCCAATCTTGCTCCCATTTTTTGACAACATAAGCTACCTGCAACACTCGCAAATTGAAGTAACTTATCCCAATCCATATTTAACGTGACACCGTAAGCAAATGCGCCATGAAACGCATCTCCCGCGCCTGTTGTATCAATCGCGTCAATGTCTAAAGCTGCGAGCTTGCCTTGTTGATTTCCTTTTTTCCAAATTAGCCCGTATTCGCCCAATGTAATGATAACAACAGGTGCAACGTCTGAAATCTGTTGCAAAGCCGTTTCAACATTCCCCGCTAATTGCAGCGCAAATTTTTCAGAGCAAACGGCGTAATCGACTTTTGAAAGCAAGGCTTGGGTATTTGAATTTAATGAACCTGCATCTAAAACGGTTAGAATGTTGGCGTGTCTTGCATATTCGACTAAAGGGAATGAAATATGCGGTTCGTGACCATCAATCAAAATCACTTTCGGTTTGACATGATGAAAGTCAATTGCATCATCAGGCAAAGGTTTAGTTTGACCTTTGTAGTTAATCAAACATCGCTTGCCATCGGGTTTTACTAATATCGTTGACAGCGGTGTGGATAAATTACCTCGAACAATCAAACTTGAATTTACGCCGTATTCAATAAACTCTTGCAGATGTTTGTCACCGTATAAGTCATTTCCTAAATAACCTGCAAAAGCAGAACTGCCACCAAGTTTTGCAATCTGTACTGCTGCGTTAGCAGCTGGTCCACCGCCACACGCTAAAAAATCATTCGCAAACACTTTTTCATCTGAAGCTGGGTGATAATCAACAGTGAAAATTAAATCGTAACTGGCATGACCAACGCACAAAACGTCTATTTCTAAATCTTGTTTCATTTTTTGTTATTGGCTTAAATGTTGAGTAATTTCATCTAACATGATTTTGTGATTCAGATAATCCACCGTAACAAATGACAATTTTTCATTATGCAATAATCGTAATGACGGATAAGAATTAACGCCCATGTTTCGAGCCATTTCAATTTCATTCAGTAACTGCGTTTGAATCTGCTCACTCAATATGTCATTTTCAAATTGAATAACATCTAAGCCAATTTCTGACGCACATTCAACTAACGTAGCGATTAAAGAGGGGTTTTTAGCTTGCTGATAATAAGCTGTTTGAATTGCCTTTATCATCAACAGCTCTGCATCATTGCTCTGTTTTTTAGCCGCTAAAACAGCACGACAAGCTGGGTATGTTGAACGCATCGGTGTGTTAGTTGTCCAAAAATCGTGGTTAAATTTCACACCAGAAACGGTTTGTTCAATGCGGTACCAAATTTGTTGAATTTTTTGTTGCAATGATTCTGACATGGCTTCAGTGGTATCAGGTGCTAATCCTCCAACGAGATTAGTCACTTGAATAGATTCAGGTAATTCTTGTCGTAAAGCAGATAAACGCTTCTCGAACGCATAACACCAACTGCACATCGGGTCGTGAATATAAAACAGAGTAGTTTGCATGGAATTATTCACCATTCAAAGTCAGCACCAATGCGCGACTTCCACCATGATTACGATGTTCACACAAATAAATCCCCTGCCAAATCCCCAGATTTAATCGTCCATTTGTCACTGGTAGATTCAAACTACAACCAAGCAAACTACTTTTCAAATGACTGGGCATATCGTCACTGCCTTCATCGGTATGCAGATAATACGGTTCATTTTCTGGTACAGTTTGATTGAAAAAACGCTCGAAATCTTGACGTACCGTTGGGTCTGCATTTTCATTGATGGTCAATGACGCGGAGGTATGTTTTATGAATACATTCAACATTCCAACTGAGCAAGTTTTCAGTTCGGGTAATTGGCTTAAAATTTCATCTGTCACCAAATGAAAACCACGTTGCCTTGCTTTGAGCTTAATTTCTTTCTGAATCCACATTACAAACTCTCTGATAAATTGTACAAATAGCACCATGCTTGAAATGGCTGATGCGTTTGGTCATAAACGGTAATCATTTTACGCAAGTATTCATGCGGCATCGGATAATTCGCGTCGCATTCTTCGTAATCGTCTAATCGTTCAAATAAGTTTTTCGCGTTGATGATTCGATACAATTCACCAAACACTTTTTCAGATGCGTTTTCAATTTGAATAGCAGCAGGATAATCGCCTAAATCGTATAATTTTCCGTAAAAATAACCATCGCTTTGATAGATGCAATTCTTACCAAGTAACTCATGAGCCGTATGATTGCTGCTTTTTCTCAGCGTACCATAAACAAATAAATACACGAAAATCACCTTATGTCTTATTGCGAATTTTGTTTAAACCAACCTGCGGATTCCATTCATCGGATTTATCACGACACCCAATATGGTTTTCCAATTCAAAACGATAATGAATTATTTGAGCGATTAGTGTTAGAAATCAACCAAGCTGGGCTTTCTTGGGACATCATTTTGAAAAAAGCCAATAATTTTCGCCGCGCTTACGATAATTTCAACATTGAAAAAGTCGCGGCTTATGGTGAACAAGATTTTTCACGTTTGATGAATGACGTTGGCATTGTGCGTAATCGGTTAAAAATTAACGCAGCGATTGTTAATGCAAATCGCATTTTGCACATTCAGTCACAACACGGTTCATTCAAACATTGGCTAGATAAACATCGTCATTACACAAAAACGGAATGGACAAAGTTATTCAAAAAAACATTCGTTTTTACAGGCGGTGAAATTGTGAATGAATTTTTAATGTCAATTGGTTACTTAGACGGCGCACATCAAACCGATTGCCCAATTCGCCAAAAATGTGACAACGCCTTACATAAAAAAAGCCCCATTTCTGAGGCTATCGAGCAGGAGGTACTACTCGATAATTTTTCAGCATAATCAATGCCAATAACTTTTTTTTATTCGGCTCTCCATTAAGGCAAAAAATTCAGTTCAACACCATTTCCAGCAGGGTCACTTAAAAACAATTGCGTTTGCATCGTATCTGCTATTTGTGATTTTCGATATTGAATACCAAGTCGATTCAAATGCAATTCAAACGCCTGTAAATCACTGCAAGAAAACGCCACATGGTCAAACGTACCATTCACATGAGCTTGCCGAATTTCATCTGGTTTTGCTTGTGACAAATGAAGCACTGCTTTATTACCTGCATAAAGCCAATAGCCTGAACTTCGTAAATTTGGACGTTTGCCAATTCTTAAACCAACAACAGAACAATAAAAATCACGCAATTTATCCAGTAATTCAGGTTCTGCGCGAAGATTGTAATGGTCAATATCTAAAATGTTCATGTCTAACGCTCAATTGAAATACTCAAATAAATCATAGCTGTGTGCGTGTCGATGCTGAAAACGAGTTTCTTTAGCGTGTAATAATCGAAAAGGTTCATCGTGTTTTAAATGACATTTTTGACACAACGCCGCGAGGTTTTGAGCATGATTATTTTCGGGTTGTTGGTCTAAATGGGCGACCGCTAACACAATCCGCGCATTCATCCGAACTGTGTAATTTTGAACCCCACAAAACTCACATTTGTGATTAGCACGTTTTAAAATCCGTTCTCGAATATGCCGCCATTCTTTGCGTGGCGGATAACGATGTCGATTTTCGGGTTTGATTGGCATGGCTATTTAAACATTTTGCTACTGCGGTCAATATCGCCCGTTTCGGAATACAACAGCGGCAGCCGCTGTTGTAAATATCCTGCATCAATGACTTCACAGACGATAATAACATGGTCGCCAGATTCTACCGTTTGTGTCACTTTGCAATCAAAATAAGCGGAACTTTCAGATAGTATCGGTGCAGAAGATGTCGCGTATTGCCACTGATAACCAGTCATTTTATCGACATCGGAACTTGCAAAATGCTGTGCTAATGGGATTTGGTTTTGCTTCAATACGCTAATTGCACATACGCCACTATTGCGTAGCATCGAATAAGAACGGTTCTTTGGATTGATGCTGAAGGCTAACAACAGCGGGGAAAACGAAACTTGCATTACCCATGCCGCTGTGAACGCATTGGTTTGTTCACCATCATGATCTAGCAACAGTAATCAGGACAAAAAAGTTAAGCCACTTTTCGAAAGGTTTCGAAGTTAGCGGGCGACATCATACCGCTAGCGGAATGACGGCGTTTACGGTTGTAAAAAACTTCAATGTATTC
>BJHG01000081.1 GCA_014191975.1 Methylococcaceae bacterium
TCAATTCGTTGACCTAAATCCCGATACGACTAACGTACACCAAAAATTAAACCTTAAGGAGGAAATTCAGCATAAAATGGCTGCCTAGAATTTTACGTCGAGGCGACAACTAGCCTGAAATCTTCCGCAACGCGGCAACGGTTCTTTTCATAACGCGCCAACGTGTCGGGGTTTAAATCGTGTTCGGGTTTGAATTGGCACAAACGAAAGCGCGTGTTTCGGTCTTTGATTTCGTGACGCAAAACACCCAACGTGCCGAAGGTTCGCATTTCTTTGTTAGCGGCGTTTGGGTCGGTTTTATTGAGTTGATTTGCAACCCGTTCTAAAAACTTTTCATCGGCGTTATTCGGATACAACGCACAAAATTTTTGCCATTGTTGCGGCTGGGTTTCTTGCACAAAACCGAGTAAATCTTCCGAATACAATGCTAATTCACGGTTATATTTTTCAGAATTTCCTAGCAACCAGCCGTTAGCGAGTAATTGCGAAATGATGTCATTTTGAAACGGTAATTCGTTGGCTTTGCTCATAAATCTTCACCCAAAATCACGCTTAAATAATTTTCTAAGGTGCGTTTTTCTAACTCTGCAACCAATTCAATAAACGGCGCGTAATTACCCTGAACGTGTGCGGTGTCGAGAGCTTCGTAATACTTAAAACACGCTTCAACAGGAATAATCACAGGCAAATAACCGCGCCGCATCAATTCAAAATTCATCAGCAAACGCGAAGTGCGTCCGTTGCCATCCACAAACGAATGAACGCCAACAAAATCAACGTGCAAACGTGCCGCGCATTCGACGGCGTGTAAATCAGCAGCGTTTTTGTACCACGCCATCAAATCCGCCATAAGTTCGGGGATTTTCAAAAAATTAGGTGGTCGATGCTGCGCCCCTGCAATCACCACGTTTTCTTGTCGGTATGCGCCCGCGTTTTTACTGTCTATATTTTTTAAAACCAAATGATGAATGGATTTAATTTGCCATTCGTCTAATGCGTCTTGACTGCTCACAATCGCTTCAACATAATCAATCGCGTCTTTGTGATTGATGACTTCAAAATGTTCGCGTAACGGTTTGCCGCCGATTGTGATGCCTTCCAAAACCACTTTGGTTTCTTTTAAGGTTAGCGTGTTACCTTCGATGGCGTTGGAATGGTACGTCCATTCTAAAACCTGTTGTTCGTGCAAAGTACGGACGGTGTTTTCAGGCAATGGGCGCAAGTTATCGAGTTGCGTTTTTAATTGGTCAATTTCGGTGAATTTAGTCATTTACAATTTTTTCCAGTTCATCAACCAACGCTGAAATATCATCTTGAATAATGCTCCACAACGTGTCGTTATCAATCCCCAAATAATGGTGAATCAACTTATTTCGTGTGGCGATAAATTGCCGCCAAGGAATGGTGAGATAAGTTTCTCGAATTTCAGCGGGAATATGCGTTGCCGCCTCACCGATTAACTCTAAATTCCAAATCGTCGCATCGTAATTTAAACCCGTATCGACAAATTCTTGTTGCGTAAAACCTTCCGTGTATGCCGAAACGTTATAGGCAAAATTCAACATATCCTTAATGTAAAAACGCCATTCCCTTTCAGACATTGATTGCCTCACGTTCGATAAAATGGCGCAATTCAGGGCGCATTGCTTTTTCTGTGACTAAATCCACAGGCACGCCGAGTTCATCTTCTAAATAAAATTGCACACCGAAGTATTTTGCAGAAGTCGCGGGGCTATCAAATGCCACCACAATATCAATATCGCTTTCAGGTCTAGCTTCGTCGCGTACCGTTGAACCAAATAACGCCAAGCGCGTCACGCCAAAACGTTTCACTAATTCGGGTTTGAGTTTTGCTAATGTGTTTAAGGCTTGTTGGCGGTTCATAAAATTCTCCAAATTTCCGTTGTGAGAGTTTAAAGCAAATCCCCCAGCCTTTCAGGCTGCCCCCTTCAAAAAGGGGGCGAAAGATTACAAAGCAACTGCTTTTGATGTTAATGGTTTTCCCCCTTTTTGAAGGGGGAGGCTGCGATAGCAGCAGGGGGATTTGCTTTAATCTCGCCATTCCCGCACATCAATCTTCCCAGTCACTGCCGCAGAAATTAGAGCGGTGCGGCGTTCTTGCATGAGTTCGATTTGGCTATATGTTTTGTTTAGTAGGGTATTAAATTTTTCATACATCTTTTGTATGAAATTGTTAATTTCAATCTGCTCTGAAATTGATGGAGCAGCTAATTTTATTAGCTTTGTTTTTTCTTGATTCATTATTCCAATAGCAGAAGCATTTGAAAGTTGTTTCATTTGTTCCGTTTGAACAGTCAATGAATGAGTCATAAAAATTCCATTCATTTTTTCATTTGGAGTGATAATGTTTATTTGTTGATTACATGAAAACTCTTCCATACATAAACCAACCTTGCCTAAGGTTGCTCCAATCCCAACAATCAGAACTGAACCCGATTTGTAAAGTTTTGCATCACCTTTTACACAGGACATACTGGTTATATGTTTTGATGATTCAGATAAAAGAATATCGCCGCGAAAATCAACTGGTGAAAACCAATGAATATCTTTAATCTCGCTAAATGATGATTCGTCTTTTGGTGTCCCTCCAGTTCCTACAAATGCTGATAAATACTTCAAAGACATCACCTCCCAATGCTCAGGCACTTCGCCCAACCACTCCACACCCGAATCTTTCATCGGTGCGTTAGGATTTAAACCTTTGGTCACGGCATGGCTAATGACTGCCTGACGTTTTTCTTTGAGCAGTTCGATGAGCCGCTGTTGTTTTTCTATCAGCGTATCGATTTTGGCGGTTTCGTGGTCGAGGAATTGGGCGATTTTTTGTTGTTCTGTTTCTGGCATTTCTGTAATCAAAATGCTCTTCATTTCTGAAGAATTTGTACTCCAAAGGTCGGCAACAATGCCTTTTCCATAACGATAAAATTCTTCTTGAAACGGATAACTACGAAACAAATGATGTACGAATGCGGGTTGAATTCTTTTAGGTTTTAAAACGATGCTAATTAACGACACTGAACCATTATAAGGCGAAACACCCGATGAGCCTTTTCTATCTGAACGGCTATTGATTACAAAATCATCTTTTAAAACTAATTTGCGATTATCGCCATCATCTGATTTAGCGGCATTTTCAAGCTGTGGAACAATGCCCTTCATCGTCACTGACAACGCGGCATAATTTTTATCACTGACTTTTTCGCGCCGTTCTTCAAAAAATTGTCCGAGTCTTTTTATTTCCCAATGCTCAGGCACTTCACCCAGCCACTCAACACCAGAATCTTTATACGCGGGATAGGTTTGGTATTTGCCAGACATCACGAATGCACCTCTTGCAACAGTTTCATAATTTCTGCGCTAACGGCATCTAAATCGGCATCGATTTCGACTAAATCACGGGGCGGCTGGTATTGATAAAAATGACGATTAAACGGGATTTCATAACCTACAATGCCGATTTCGCCGTCTTTGTCATCACGTTTGCTGGCATCAATCCAAGCGTCGCCAACGTGCGGCAAGACTTCTTTTTTGAAATACGCTTCGTTGATTTCATTCACGCTCAAAGCGGGATTGAGCGCGACATTTTCATTATCACGTAATTCGGAATCGGCTTGATATTCGATAATTTCGCCACCGACTTCAAATAAACCATAAAGCGGATTGGCTTTGCCTTTGTGAATTTTCTTGATGACTTTTTCGGCGGCAGGATTGCGCCAACTCACGGCATCTTTGAGTTGTTTTTTGGCTTTCGTATCGAGCGTGACGGCGGCTTTTTTACAGGCGATTTTCAACGCCTCTTCAAAACCGTTCATGTCATCGAATTGCGCTAAACCGATAACGTTTTGCAGTTGTTCGGCTTTCGACAGCAACTCTTTTTGGTCGAGCCAAAGTTGTGGCTCTAAAACATCTTTGATTTGTTTTTCTTTAACGTCGGGGAAATGAATTTTGAGATGTTTGCGGATTTCGTCGGGTGCGGATAAATCGTCGCCAAATTCGGCATAAATCGATTTCATTGGCGCGTTCAAAACACCCGCAGCAAAACGCAATTCGCTAATCCGTTCATCGTTGAATTGATAGGATTCACGCAACGGGCGTTCAATTGTGATACGTAGATAACCGAATTCGTAAGTGTTGAAAATTTTGCTGGCGAAGGTTTTAGCAACTTCGGCTTTTTTGTTCGCAGATTGGCGACCACGATTACTTTTTTGTTCAGTGGGTTTATCAAGTTCACGCGCTTCAATTTCGACAAATCCCCCAAATGCACGAGTAACGGTTGCAATGTCATCTGAGTCCATTTCGTTCCGTTTTGAACCGAGCGACTTCCGCATTTTGCCGCATAAATTTACGGCGTTAATCAGTTGAACTTTGCTTTTGCGTTCACGCGTTTTTTTGTTCGATAAAACCCAAACGTAAGTTGAAATGCCTGTGTTGTAGAACATATCGGTTGGCAAGGCGACAATCGCTTCAAGCAAATCCGCTTCTAAAATATAACGACGGATTTCAGATTCGCCCGAACCCGCGCCACCAGTGAATAAAGGCGAACCGTTGAGAATAATCCCAATGCGTGCGCCACCGTCTGCGGTGTCGCGTAATTTGCTGATGAGATGTAACAAAAATAACAACGAACCATCAGAAACACGCGGCAAGCCTGCACCAAAACGTCCATCCAACCCTTTTTGCGTGTGTTCGTCTTTGATGTCGCCTTCAATCTTTTTCCAGTCCACGCCAAACGGCGGATTCGACAACATATAATCGAATTTTTGCGAATAAAGTTGATCGTTTGATAACGTGTTACCGAGTTTGATATTGTCTACTTCTTGCCCTTTGATGAGCATATCGTCTTTGCAAATGGTGTAACTTTCGGGATTGAGTTCTTGTCCGAATGCGCGAATCACGGCTTGCGGATTTAACTCGAAAACATATTCCACGCCCGATGAAAGAAAACCGCCCGTTCCCGCTGTGGGGTCATAAATCGTTCGAATGATGCCCGCTTTAGTCAGCGCGTCATCGTCTTCCATGAAAACCAGCGACGTTGTTAAATGCACAATATCGCGCGGCGTAAAATGTTCCCCAGCGGTTTCATTTGAACTTTCCGCAAAACGCCGAATCAATTCTTCAAATACCAAGCCCATTTCGTGATTTGAAATCGCTTTCGGGCTTAAATCCGTTTGCCGAACCTTTTGCACGATTTTATAGAGCAAGTTGGCATCGTTAAGTTGTCCGATAAATTCTGAAAACTTGAAATACTCAAAAATTTCGCGGGCATCTTTTGAAAATGCCAAAAGGTAACTTTCTAAATTCGCAGCAATATCTTTTTCACCGAGTTTCGACAAATCCATTTTCGAGGTATTGAAAAACGACAAACCACCTGTGGCGCGTAACAAGAATTTTTCGTGTGCATCTTCGGGTAAATTCATCGTTTGAAGTCGGTCTAATTCTAAAAGAACCGCTTCTTTTTTGTCTTCTAAAACGCCTTCAAGTCGGCGCAATAATGTGAAGGGCAGAATAATTCGACCGTATTGGCTTTGTTTTAAATCGCCGCGTAGTAAATCTGCGAGTGACCAAATGAAGGCGGCTTGATTGTTGGTGTTTTGGCTCATGCTTTAGTTGATTAGGTGTATTGAAATTCTACTCAGTTTAGCACCTGATACATTAAATCCAGCATTATGAAGTCAGACAAGGTTGCAAGAAAGCCTGTCATTTTTCAAGTGCTTCGCGTTTTTCAGGCAAATAAGCATATAAGAATAAGCCACCAAACAAGCCACGACGTTGACGGCAACGTTTGTCAAAGAGCGATGGCGAGAGTGTTCAAGGTTGAAAACATTTTTGAGTTGGTCATTGATGGTTTCAATGATACTGCGTTTTCTCAAAATCAACTTATCGAAAGCGGCTAATACTCTGGCTTTCATGTTCTTTTTAATCGTCGTAATTAGCTCTAAGTGGCGTGGAATCAACAAAAGCGATACCTTCACTTTTTCCGCATCGACTTTGCATGAAAGCCACTAACGGTTCTAAAATCTCAGACATCATTTCCACAAAGCGATTTTAACTGGGCAAATTCGGGAACGCCTCTCGCCAAAATACCCTCACATGGTTGAGATAAAACCATTTGAACGTTCGATAAACGCTCATTTGATACTCAATCACGATGGTCATGATTTCACTTTCACATAAGCATTTTGGACGGTTACGTTTTTTGACATCACGGGGTAAACGATGACTATTTTGAGTGGGTAAGAAACGGTTACAAAAATCGTCAATATCGGTAAATAGTTGATGTAGAATCACCGGAAGTAGCTTTTTTTGAAAGTGTTTTTCGTCTAACATCTAGTCTTTCAAATTTTTACTATGGCTGCTTTCTTATATCGAACTAAGGTTAATTAGTGTTTTTGCCATGTGTAGCTCCTTGCTGGTAGATGCAATGCTGGTAAGACTTCTACCAGTATATCTACCATCATTTGATGGTAGATTTCATTGTATCTTGCTGCATACTCTGGACAATAAAAAACCCGCTAAGCCATATAACTTACGGGTTTTTAAACTTCTTTGAATCTTGTTAAATCTATATTTGGGGCGGGGTCTACATAATCACGCGCTGTATGCCCTTTAAATACTGTGTTCGTGATTTTTAAAAAATAAATGCACCCCTAAATATACCCCTAAAGACTAAAGATAACCCGAAAAAATAATGATTTACTGATGTACTTATTAGTTAATTCTCTCTTAATCACCTAACACTAATCACCCAAAATATTTAGCCCAGCTTAGGGGGAATTCATAAACATTAAGCAATTATATAATTTTCAGAAATTTAAAGTTAATTATTTATATTCCCAATGTTCCCAAATTGTTATAAACGTTGATTTTCAATAGTTCGGACAGTTTCTTCAACCTGCTATGCCGAAATGACAAAGCTCGGAATAAGTGGCTGATGATTTAATCGAATTCAGGTCGATTGCTAAGTTGCAAGAAATACGTTCGAGAAATAACGTGT
>BJHG01000082.1 GCA_014191975.1 Methylococcaceae bacterium
TCAATTCGTTGACCTAAATCCCGATACGACTAACGTACACCAAAAATTAAACCTTAAGGAGGAAATTCAGCATAAAATGGCTGCCTAGAATTTTACGTCGAGGCGACAACTAGCCTGAAATCTTCCGGTCATAAGAATTTACTTAAGGTTTAAAAGCTAAACTTTCTATTTTATTAAAGTTTTCCAAGTCATAAATATTAAGTTGATTATTTGAAAGTGTGTACAAATTATTTTCAATACGTAAAATTCTATCTACAAATAAATTTGTCGCATCAAAATCCCAATAACTACCGTATTCATACTTTACAGGCGAAACATCCGCAGGAATTTGTGACAATTTCTCTTTCAAATTAAAGCCTTTTTCAGGTGTGACTTCGTAAATATATGCACCTTGCCAAACAGAATTCCCATAAACAGAAGGATTTGCACTGTCAGAACCTTTCGGTAATTCATGCAAATCGACAGGAAAGCCAAATAATTTTTTCTCAGCATCCCAATACAAGGCTTTTGCATCGTAAGTGAGTGGCGTATTTGTGCCTTTATCACCAATTTTTACACCGTATAACTCTTTCGGCGAATTCATGTCGGATACGTCAAATAACGCCATTTTTAAACCTAATGGAATTGAAACGTCACCATAACCATAATTGTAAGTCGTTGCATCGTGACCAAAACCAATCAAATGATTTTCGTCATAAGGGTGTAAATACTCGCTATAACCAGGAATTTTTAATTCACCTGCCACAAACGGTTTTTCAGGCACAGACAAATCAATCGCAAAAAGTGGGTCAACTTGTTTAAACGTCACGATGTAGCAACGATTTCCCATAAAACGAGTGGAATAAATCCGTTCACCTTTTGCTAAATTTTCAAGTTCGCCAACGGTTTGCATGGTTTTATCTAATACAAATAAGGCATTTGTCGAAGTATTTGTGCCATTAGCCCAATTTTGCGTTGTCGTGGCAATGCGGAAATAGTCGCCATGTTCATCCATTGAAAAACGATTTAATGCCGTTCCAGGAACCTGACCCACAGCCGCAAAATTCACCGCGCCTTTATCGATGTTGAATTTGTAAATTTGGGTTGAAACGATGTCTTGTGGAATGGCATCAGCGGTTGAATTGTCAGAATTGTATTTCGAGGCGGACAAATACAAATTATTCAACGATGAATAAACCAATTCACCTGCGCCTAAATACGCTTTTGTCGTGAGTGCTTTGTCAGGATTTTGCAAATTCAAACTCGCCACCACAACATAATCAGGTTCAACAAAATCGGGCAAATACGACAAGTCCGTGACCGACATAGTGCGTGTCGCTGTTTTGCCTTTTTTAGTATCGATAATGGTCGGCAACATTTCAGTCGTTTTCATCAAAAACGCATTTTTGACATTGCTGCCCACCATGTAATAACGCGGATAAGTTCGCGCCACAAAATACAACACATCACCAATGCAACGCGAATCCAAATAATCCCCATCAATCGCTACGTCACGAACCGATTTCGGATTTGAATGGTCGCTCATATCAAAAATAAAAGCGCGAGTTTGCGAAGTTTGTGGAATGTAACCACCCCACCAAATACCACCTATGGGCATTGCCATTTTTGAACTAACAACAGGTTGAACTTGTGGTGTATTTAACATTTTCCACGTCGAACCCAGCACGACTAATTTTCCATTTTGAACATAAATGCCCGTCGGATAAAAATTTTCATCTGCGAATTTAATCGTTGCCGTTTCACTTAATTCAACAATCGGAAAGCCTTTAATAACACGAATTTGATTATTATGAATTTGGTAAATGTAACCGTCATCTGCGACTTTTACGCTGTCACTTTCATCAACGCCAGCGACTTGAATGTTGGTATCGGAATGGCTGACAGGTGTTGCTGCTGTATCTGCAATCGCAGTTGGCATCGCCGTTGATGCAACGAAATCAATGCCCTTCATTGTCATCATCGGATAAGTAAATCGATTGGTTTTGTGTTTGATTAACAGATTCGCCAGCATCAATTTTGACGTGATTTTTTTAGGCTGAAGTTTGTTGGGTTTTGCCGCGAAAATAGGTTGAGCGAGGGCGGTAAATAACAAACTGCTCGCCAAAAGCACGATTGTTTTATTTTTCATTTTGAACACCTCGAAAGTTTAGTGTGTTGTAACGTGAATCATTGCTTCCCAAGCCACGTCAAACATCAATATTAATTCCCCAGACGTAATCACATAAGGCGGCATGAAATAAATGACATTACCTAATGGCCTTAATAATACACCTTTTGATAAGGCATAGCGATGAATTTGCAAGCCTCGCCGTTCCTGCCATGGATACGGTTCACGAGTGGTTTTATTTTTAACTAATTCAATTGCTAGAATCATTCCAGTTTGGCGAACTTCGGCGACGTTTGGATGCGTTAAAAAACGTTGTGACAACTCAGCCATTTTTGCCGCTAAAACTTTATTTTCGCCAATGATATTTTGTGATTCAAAAATCCCTAATGTCGCTAAGGCCGCAGAGCATGCCAACGCATTTCCTGTGTAACTGTGCGAATGTAGAAATCCAGTGAGTTTGGAATAATCATCATAAAAAGCACTGTAAATGTCATCAGTCGTTAGCACGGCAGAAAGCGGTAAATACCCACCTGTTAAGCCTTTTGATAAACACAAAAAATCAGGTGATATTTCTGCCTGTTCGCAAGCAAACAAAGTTCCTGTGCGCCCAAACCCTACCGCAATTTCGTCAGCAATTAAATGCACGTTATATTTATAGCAAGCGGCACGTAGCAATTTTAAATAAATCGCGTCATACATTCGCATTCCGCCAGCGCATTGTACTAACGGTTCGATAATAACGGCACAAACTTCGCTAGCATTTTGCTCTAAAATTTTGTCTAAATGGGCGAATTGGCGTGTGGAATAATCTGCCCAACTTTCGCCATCTTCTCGAAAATAACAATCGGGACTTGGCGCGGTGATTACGTTCATTAACAGTGGTGAGTAGATTTTTTTGTATAATGCCACATCACCCACTGCTAAAGCGCCCAGTGTTTCGCCGTGATAACTATTTTCAAGGTTAATGAATTTTGTTTTTTGAGTTTGACCGCGATTTTGCCAATAATGAAAGCTCATTTTCAACGCAACCTCAACGGCCGCCGAACCGTTATCTGCATAAAAACAGCGTGATAATCCAGTAGGTGTGATTTGTACTAATTTTTCGGCAAGTTCAATGCCTGTTTCGTGTGTAAAACCTGCAAAAATAACGTGTTCCAACGTGTCAATTTGATTTTTTAACGCGGCGTTAATTGTTGGATTTGAATGCCCAAACAAATTCACCCACCACGAACTAATTGCGTCTAAATAGCGATTGTCGTCGAAATCTTCGAGCCAAACGCCTTTGCCCGATTTAATTGGAATGAACGGAAAATTTTCATGGTCGTGCATTTGTGTACACGGATGCCACAAAACTTGTGTGTCACGTTGCGATAAAACAGCGTTTTTTGTCATGTTATTCCGCGCGTTTAAATTGGTGAATTAAATCCCGGTTTTTCTTATTTGGTTTGTGTTCGGGCTTTTGAAAACCTAAAAACTTTCGCTCATCTCGCTTGACTTCAATTTGTTTTTCTCGTTTCTCAATACTTTCGTTATTTTCCTCGTAAAGCAACGCGGCTTCTTTTGCTGAAACTCGTTGTTTTACAATTCCTTTAATGGTAATTAGCCATTCAAAACCGTCTTTGTGAATGGCTAATTTTGCCCCGATTTTTATTTCTTTACTGGGCTTAATTCGCTGTTTATCCACGTGAACTTTTCCACCGGCTACGGCTTCGGATGCCAATGGGCGCGTCTTAAAAAAACGCGCCGTCCACAACCATTTATCAATTCGGATTGTGTCTAATGTTTCGAGCATGATTTATTTTTCAATTCACGCGGTAATGAAAAGACAACCTTTTCTTCAATACCCTGAATTTCACTGGTTATGTCACCACCCCATAATTTGAGTTGCTGAATAACTTCTTGCACCAAAATTTCAGGGGCTGATGCGCCCGCCGTCACACCAACTGCTTTTGTAGTCACAAACCATTCTTGCTTCATATCCATTGCGGTATCAATTAAATAGGCTGTTTTTCCAAGTTGCTCCGCTATTTCGCGTAAACGATTTGAATTTGAGCTATTAGGTGAACCCACAACCAAAATAATGTCGGCAATTTTTGCTAAATCATGCACGGCATCTTGACGATTTTGTGTGGCGTAACAAATATCGTCTTTTTTCTGTTCTTGAATCGAATCAAAACGTTTACGAATCGCGTCAACCATGATTTTTGTGTCGGTCATCGACAAGGTTGTTTGCGTCACATACGCCAAATCTTCTGGATGATTTACGATTAATTTTTCAACATCTGTAGGTGTTTCAACTAAATAAATGCCGCCATTTTCGGATTGCTTTTCATATTGCCCCATTGTGCCTTCAACTTCGGGATGCCCAGCATGACCAATTAAAATGACTTCACGATTGGCTTTGGCGTGTTTTGAAACTTGAATATGAACTTTTGTAACAAGAGGGCAGGTCGCATCAAAAACCGTTAATTTTCTATCTTTAGCTTCTTGCTGAACTTGTTTGGAGACACCATGTGCGCTAAAAATTAACGTTGATCCCATAGGCACATCAGTGAGCTCTTCAATAAAAATCGCGCCTTTTTCTTTAAGTGCATCGACCACTGTACGGTTATGAACGACTTCGTGACGAACATAAATAGGTGCACCAAAGGCATCTATCGCTCGCTCGACAATTTCAATGGCGCGATCTACGCCAGCACAAAAACCACGTGGATTTGCTAAAAAAATTTGCATTTAAGTTCTCTTATTTAATTTTGAAAGGATTTGAATTACTGATTTTGTTGGATTTATGTTGGCTCGTCAACGTACTTTTGGATTTATTAAACAATGGTAAAAAAAAGGGAATTACCATTTTTTACTATTAAACCGTGTCGATGCACAGAATAAAAGCATCGCCTCTGTGTCGGGGTGGGTATATGTGACAGCAGAACTATAGACGATGCCTTGCAATAAATCGTAATGCACCAGCTCTACATTGGCTTGACCGACAAGGCTTATCAATCGCTGATAATCCAAATTCTGTAACGGTAATGAATGGACTAAATTATGGTTTCATAAGCCAAACGACTTTTTGTCATCTGCTAGCCTTTTGCTTGATAGAATCTTGTCGGTGACGTTCAATAAATTGCGGGTTTTGTGTAACGCTAATCCCGAATTTTCTATTATTTTCGGGAGGTTTTTTTGTCTGTCATAAAGAATTTTAGTAGTTAAAGATACGCGTTTAAATTTGCCGAAAACTCATGTGGATCTAACTCAGCCAACTGTGACCGAACTCGTTGCCGTAAGGATTTTGCAGGATTCAAAACATAATTTTCATAATCGGCGTGACCAGGATTTAAAAGTAACAATTTTGATAATGCCGTTGCGATGCGTGTCAAAGCTTTTACGTCTCGATTATCGCCTTTCAATACTGGACATTCGCCAAATGGAAATTCAACGTGACTAACAATGCGAAGCTGATGTAAGTATTCGCCAAACACATCAGCTTTAATTCCAACACCAAGTGCGGCACTTTCAGTCATAAAACGAGGGATTTCCCAACCTGCAATAATTCCGTGAAACCGATCCATTAACGCACTTTCTTGAAACATTTCAGGTAAATGGCGAATATAATCTTGTTGGCGAGGCTGATTTTCGTACAAATCAATGTTTGCCAGAATCATCAATCCACATTCGCTGGTAATTTTGTCATTGCCAACCGAGTAATGCCCCGATTCTAAATAGTCTTTGAATTTTGCTTGAATATCGTCCGCACCTTTGAAATTGATGA
Organism: Methylococcaceae bacterium; assembly: GCA_014191975.1. Lineage (GTDB taxonomy): Bacteria > Pseudomonadota > Gammaproteobacteria > Methylococcales > Methylomonadaceae > UBA10906. The sequence continues at coordinate 5,877 of BJHG01000082.1, forward strand.
ATTGCCCTTCGTCTAGAACCAACAAATCGTAACGCCCCATTAAACCAATTTCTTTGGTATTCATGTTTTTAAACAACTGAGCTTGTGTTAATGCACCACCACTGTTGAGCCAAACGTAACGACTGAGATTGGAGTAAATAAATGATTTACCCGTACCTTTGGGGGCAAGTTCCATCATATTCAAATTATTTTGTACCAACGGCAACAAGCGTAAAATCAAATTATTTTGCTGATTTTCGTTGTAAGCAAACGGTTCGTAACCCATCGTACGAAGAAGTAAATAAATCCATTCTCGCGTTGTAAATTGCTCACGCGCTTTTATCAATTGTTCTAATCGCACTTTACCTGATTGCATCGGATTGAATTCAATCATTTCAATGACGTTAAATTTCCCTTCGGCTCTCACAACTAAACGTCCTGCGCCTCATTGCCCACCTTCAAGCAAAATCGGATTTTTATCAATTACCTCGTTTGAAACTCGCGCATCAGTGATTTCTAAACACGGAATAGTCAGCACTTTTTTATCATTTTTAATATCAATTCGGACATCAAAACGATCTAACAGCACCAATGATTCGCCTGATTGTAATTGATGCTTGATGCGTTCTTTTTCCATTTTTGAGGGCAAATGTTTACTCATAAACGCGGTCACAATAAAGTGGACCCCATTGTCCAGACAAATAATGTCTTAATTTAAGATAGAGTCTGTTTACACTCCAGCTGAATGGCGCTGTCCCATTTTTTTAAACCAGAACTGATGTTTCTGTTGTTGCGTATTTAT
>BJHG01000083.1 GCA_014191975.1 Methylococcaceae bacterium
TTATAAACTTTTAACAACGCTTGTTCTTTAAACTCTGAAGTATATCTTTTTGTATAAACTCTCATCTCAATTCTCAAATATTATTTAATAAAAATATTTGAGGCGACAACTATCCTGATTCAGGGGGGTAATGCTAAATACTCTGGAATTGATTTTTTTGCATAAAACGTTAATCGTTCAATTGAAATTCCGCGTTTTGAAAATTCATTTTCCAATTGACGCTGCAACGCCTCATCGGAAAAATTGCCGATAATCATTTTTGCCGTTGGAATTTCGTTTAAAACTTTGCACCACAAATCAAGCGTTTGTTGCGTTAATTTACTGGTTCTATTAAAACTGCCAAAAGTAATGTGACCATTTTTTAATGCAGGACTATCTACAATTGGCACATTGACTTCAGGCACAGCAAACGTCACGACACTGGGTAATTGCACCAATTTTTCAACAAAATAATCATCAAACATTCCAACAGGACACCAATCGTTATCAACCAAATAATAATCCATCGTTTTCAAGCCTGTTGTACCTGGAAAACCAATCCACGAAACTTGAATCGGCGCAGGTTTATAAGCAAACGTGAGCAAACGGTTTTTATCGGTATGCCCCGACAAATCAATGGCAATATCAATGCCGTCATTAAACATTTGTTGCGCGAGCTGTAAATCCGTCAACGGCGCAACATCACGCCACAAGGCAAAATGCGATTTTATCCGCGCCGTGAAATTATCGTTTTTGGTGTTGTTGTAATACGCGACCAGCTCAAACTGATTTTTATCAAAACAGGCGAGCAGCGGCTCAATAAAATACGCCACCGCATGATTCCAAAAATCACCCGATACCATCGCAACGCGCAATTTTTTGTTCGGATCACGACCAACGGGCGAATGCACGAGCGGCGAAATACCTTGCGAGGCAACTTCCCCAAAACGCAACGCTTCTTGAAAAGCGTCCTCTGGCGAAACATTCGGATTATGCGCGAGGGTATAAAGCAAATTGGTGTAGGCTTGCAAATAACGCGGATTGACTTCGAGAGCTTTTTTATACGCGGCTTGCGCGGCATCTAAATCGCCTGAATTTTTAAGTAAATTTCCTAAATTACTGTGCGCTTCGGCAAAGGTCGGATTGATTTTAATTTCACGGTGATAATGGGTAATCGCTTTTTCGATTTGATTGGTTTTACTGAAAACCAGCGCGAGGTTGTAATTCGCTTTTATAAAATTCGGATTAACTTTAATGGCGCGTTGATAACTTTCTTTAGCTTCATCAAATCGCCCTACTTCATTGAGCGCATTACCTAAGTTATAAGCGGCTTCGGCATCTTGCGGTGATAATTCAGAAGATTTCTTTTTAGCTTCGAGTGATTCGTCCAAACGTCCTAAACGCTGTAACACTGCGCCCAATACTTTCCAAATAAAACCGTGTTTCGGGTATTTGACGAGCAATGCGCGAGCGGCTAGTTCGAGTTCGTCGTTTTTATTTTGGTGAAAGAGTTCAGTTAAGTGACTGGTATCGGCTTGTGATGGCTGTGCGCCAACTGGCTTTTTAGCGAATGATTTTGGTAAGGGTTTTTCATGTTTTATGTAACCAGGTTCTAATTCTTTCGTTTTTATGAGCAATCGTGATGCCATCATGAATACATATAAATCACAATTCCTAAAAATCGACTTATTTCTGGCATATTATTTCCTCGATTCAGTTACGATTTGTAAAAACTCATCTGAAAAATCTGCTGATGTAGGCTCAATTTTTAATTCACTCGCGCAAAAAGCAGTAAAGTTTCCAGCGATTTGATACAAAACAACAGACAATTCGCGCAAACCATTAAAATGCTCTGCGATTTGAAAATAATTTGTTTCATAATCATGTGCGGCTAAATTTCGAGCTGTGCGAAGTTGTTGCCAGCTTTCAATTGATTCAATCACTGCGTACTTTTCGTAAAACGCTAACACTTTCAAAAAATGCTCATTTTTTTCACCAAACAACAAATAAGCATGACGCATTGCCGATGCTAACGTGTCTTGAAATTTTGCGAATCGTTCATTAAACGATGACAGTGATTCAAAAAGATTTACGTCTTTTTTATGTGTTTCTAATTCGCTGCCTTGCAAAGGAAAAGGTAATTTGCGCGAAGTCGCATTCAAAAAATAAACGCAGCGTTGAATGGCTTCAAGTAATTGCGCTAAATACGCTTTTTCTGCAATCAATAATTCTTTTGGACTCATAACAACACACTTTTTTCAAAAGCGATTTGTTGAAAGGGACTTAATTTTTGCCCCGTTTGCACAATTAACAAATCGACAGGTAAATTCAAACGACTTTCTAAGGCGTTTTTTAACTGCGCTTTTTGCAATAAACCCAGTAAATGCGGTATTTCAATCAACAAATCCACATCACCACCTTTTGCTTCATCATTCAAGCGAGAGCCAAATAAACGAATTTGGAAAGGTTGATGCGTTATTGCTTGAACAATTTCAATAATGTTTGTGATTTGCTCGGTTTTAAGTCGCATGATTTTTGATGCCCGACTTTTTAATCGTTGATAACTTGCTGAATAATAAAATCCTGCAAATGTTGATTTTCTTCATTTCGGCGTTGTTCTTCACGACGACGATTTTCTTCTTCTTCGCGGCGTTTTGCTTCGTCACGTTTTTTGGCTTCTTCTTGCTCATTTGGTGTTCATTATTTTTCTCCTGGTTGAATCAGTGTTTTATTTTGTTCAATTATTTTTTTGAAAGTTTCACTCGTTTCTGCCCAATCGACCACATCAACCCGAATGGGCAAATCGGATTCATCGAAGGCTTCTTTAAGGATTGCCATTTCTGAAAACGACAACGGCTGTTGCGTCATAATCGCTAAATCTAAATCCGAATACTTTTTCGCATTACCTTTGACACGCGAACCAAATGCCCAAACTGCGTAATCACTCGCGTGAGTTTTCAGAATTTTGCAAACCACGTTTAAATCGTGTGAACTCAAATCAATCTGCGGCATTTTTTGCACTTCTTTCAACTAATTGTTGATACAGATACTTTGCCTCGACTAAAAAATCGAAAGAAATTTCATAAACCGCTTCAGCTTTACTTCGGTTGTAAGTGTGAGAGCTGTTTGTTCGTGCTTGGCGATAATCGCGCCATTCTGACCAATCGGAACGCAACAAACCTTTTTCATTACCAATGCGAATAATGTTTTGAAAGGTACTTAAATCAATTTCTTCAGGATTTGCGGCAGTTTCTTCAAGATAACGCGCCAGCATTTTGTGACTGAGTTCATAGGTAAATTCAAAACATTGAATGACCGAATTACGAAATTGTTCAAACAAATCGTCATCATTCTCTGCCATTTCAGACGTAGCAAAACCAATGCTTTTTTCGAGTTGGCAAATTGCATCCCCGAAAGCTGAAAAATCAATTTTTTGTTCATTTGTGTTCAAGAGTTTCTCCAATTTAAACTTTAAAACTATCAACAGCCAAGCCAGAACAAAACCATTGCCACATCATTTTTAATGCTTGTTCAAAACCATGCACAACATTTTATTCATTTTTATTCATAATTTTTCTGAGCGTTGGATTGTGGATAGTCATAACTTTACAGGGTAAGCGATCACATTTTAGTACGGGCTTTAATTAACGATAAAACAATCGTCACAATTAGCACCAATAACGATAATTCCAAAAGTAAAAACATAGCAATTTTAAAATAGGCAAATTGTGGATGAACGAAACGAACGAACCATCCAGCCAATTCTTCGGCGAGCGCAGAAAAAAATGTCAGGCTACTCAGCCAAATTTTCAAGTGCGTGGAGAAATCAGTCATCAACATTAAATGTGTCAGCGTCACCGCCAACATTCCCATCGAAAACAAATGAAAATGCAGCACTTCCAGCATTCCGTCGTAACTTTTCGCGGGAATAAACTGCTCTTCATTGCCACAATAATAGGTCACAACAGAATCAAATGTTAAGTCCATTCGATGGAAATACATCATGCCGTTGCTAATCCACTGCAAAAACATATACGCTAGAAACATCAACACTAACGCATTCAATAATAATTTTCGTTGCTGTTCGCCATTGACAAAATAACGCATTATTTTTTCACCATAACTTGATAAAAGGCCATTACTTTTCTGACGCTATTTAACGCAGAGTGCGTACTTAAAGTGGCACCCGAAATACCATCAACGCCTTTTGAAAAATCCATTTCTGTAAGTGGACGCTTTATGAGCGATTCAAACCAACGTTCAGGCGGCATATATTCAGACGGTTCATGAAACGCAAGAATAGTGGCACTTTTTAATTCACCTTCAGGGGTGAGCAAAATCATCACTGTTTCAGGCTTGGTTCGCACGGTTTCACTTTCAATTGCCGCGTAACCTAAAATTTTTCCGTTTTCTTTACCGATATAAAACGTGAATAAACCCGATTCGAGTTTGGTTTTTGCTAAAAATTGGATTTTTGCAACGTCCACTTCCTCAGGAAATAATGCTAAATTCTCAATCGATGCTTTCCCAAATGCCAGTTCTAAGGCTTCGGTTTTACTGTAGAAAACTTGTGCGTAACAAATGTTTGTTAAACTTAATAATAAAGTTAAAACGATAACTCTAATTTTCATTATTTTCCTTCTCGATTCATATTTGAGAAACTTGTGTATTTCTTCAGTCAAAAATACTTTGTGCAAGTCTATCAAAAAATTGCCGCAAGATGTTTCAAAGTTCACGGATGATATAAATTTATAAACTAACATCTTGATTTTGCGGTAAAACACAGAATCAAATTAAAATCGTGCTTAAATAGCGTAACAAAACCTCTTTCAATTCCAAATAAAGGTCAAAATAAAAATGCTTATCCAATGGTTTCCAGGTCACATGAACAAAGCCAGCAAAGAAATTAAAGCAGCAATGGAACATATCGATTTAATGATTGAAATTCTCGATGCACGGATTCCATTTAGTAGCCAAAATCCTACGATGGCAACGCTTCGCGGCGATAAACCGTGCATCAAAGTATTAAGTAAATGTGATTTGGCAGACGAAGGACGCACGCAAATTTGGCAAGAATATTTAGAACGTGAACAAGGTGTAAAAACTTTAGCCGTCGCGATTGGACAACCAGAAAAAGCGAAACAACTTACCACTCTTTGCCACAAATTAGTGCCACGTTTAGAAAGCCGTTCTAAGCCATTACACGCTTTAATTACAGGTATTCCAAACGTCGGAAAATCCACAATTATTAACATTTTAGCGGGACGTACGATTGCTAAAACAGGGGATGAACCTGCCGTCACAAAATATCAACAGCGTATTGATTTAGGAAACGGGCTAGTTTTATTTGATACCCCTGGCGTACTTTGGGGGAATATTGAAAATCAAAACAGCGGTTATCGTTTAGCCGCAACAGGTGCGATTAAAGACACCGCTTTTACACATGAAGATGTCGCTTCGTGGACTGCTGAATTCTTATTGCGTGATTATCCAGAATTGATCAAAGCACGTTATCAACTCGAAACACTACCTGAAAATGAAAATGTGTTACTCGACATTATTGGAAAAAAACGTGGTTGTTTAAAATCAGGGGGAAAGATTGATTTAGATAAAGTATCGAAAATTTTAGTCAGTGAATTACGCACCGCCACACTCGGGCGAATTACCCTAGAAACACCTGAAATGGTCGAAATTGAACTCGCCCAACTTGACATTATTCGGGCTGAAAAAGCTGCAAAAAAATTAGCCCGAAAAAAACGTGATTAAGACTTATCGACAATCATCTTTAATTTTGATATTGGTCAGCAGCAGAAACCACTAGGTAATAACGATCTACGCCTACTCCTTAGTGCGTGTTTTAAAAGTGGAAAAAAGGGCTGAAATGTAGAAGAATCCGCAATTTTCCACAATGAAAAAGAATCGATCCAAGAAGATTAAGCGTTACCCAACAAATTTGAATGATAAAAAATGGCTG
>BJHG01000084.1 GCA_014191975.1 Methylococcaceae bacterium
GAATACATTGAAGTTTTTTACAACCGTAAACGCCGTCATTCCGCTAGCGGTATGATGTCGCCCGCTAACTTCGAAACCTTTCGAAAAGTGGCTTAACTTTTTTGTCCTGATTACTGTTGCTAGATCACTTAGCAGATTTAAGTTTTACAGACGAAGAAGTCATCACGCTTTATTTATTCGGCGTAATGGAAAAGCGCACGGACATTAAACAAATTCACACTTACGCAGACTGCCACCTGGGTGATTGGTTTCCAAAAATACCCGGTTATACGGCGTTTGTTCAGCGTTTAAAGCGCCTAGCCGATGTCTTCGTGCCATTAGACGCTGATTCAAAACGAACAAGAAGGTACAACTCCCGAATATATTGAAGTAACAGGGGCAAGTCATTATGATGACAAAATCTTTGACCAAATCCGTCCTGTTTTACGCAACAACTATCTTTATGGTGATAAAGCCTATCTGCGTTCAGATGCGAAACAAGTCATGGAAGACCAAAACTTAGTCATTTTAACCCCTGTCAAAAAACAGAGAGGGCAAAATCTCAACGCAGATGAGAAGCAACGATCAACTACCATTTCTCGCATTCGTAAGCCGATTGAATCTCTTTTTTCCTGGATTGAACAGCAAGGTGCGCTCATACAATGGACTTTTGGTTCATGTTTTCGGCAAACTCGTTGCCGCATTTTATTTTTGGAACTTTGTTCGCGTTTTTAGCTCTTAATTCGCATTTGAGTATCCTTGTTTTTTAAGCTAATTTATATGCGCTTGCCCTGCATGCTTTGGCATTAAGAAAGTTAATTGATTCTACTACCGACATCAATCCTGAGATAAACTAGAATTATTGACGGCGATACAGTAAAAGCAAAAAAATCGAATTTGAACAGAAAATGCAACGAGCTGTGCTTGGATGAGTTATGTTTCTTCTCACGAGATTTTTTCATGGGTGGTGAGTTCTCAAGCATGATCGAATCGTTTCATCAATACGTAATTTATATTGGAGTATTTTTATGCAAAAGAATATATTAATTACTGGTGCGGCCAAGCGCATTGGTGCTTGTTGTGCTCGCTTTCTTCATAGTAAAGGTTGTAATGTTTTTTTGCATTATAGAGCATCAAAAGAAACCGCTTCAGAACTATGTCATGAATTAAATCAGATTCGTACTAATTCTGCCTATATCATGCAAGCCGATTTACTTAATATTGATGAATTGAATAAATTGGTTGCGGAGTCTTGTGTAGCATGGGGTGGAATAGATGTATTGATAAATAATGCATCTTCCTTTTACCCAACGGCTATGTCCGATGTTACTGAGTTACAGTGGGATGAGTTAATGTGTAGTAATTTAAAAGCACCATTTTTTTTAGCAAAAGCTTTGTCAGGGGTATTAGCTAAAAATAGAGGGTGTATTATTAATATTGCTGATATTCATGCTGAACGGGGTTTAAAGGGTTACCCTGTTTACAGCATAGCTAAGGCCGGATTGGTTGCGATGACCAAAGTTTTGGCTAAGGAACTCGGGCCAGCCATTCGAGTGAATGCAGTGGCGCCGGGGGCTATTATGTGGCCAGAGAAGACTTTGACGAAACAAGAAAAGCAAGACATCATACAACGAATTGCTTTGCAACGTAGTGGAGACCCGATGGATATTGCTAAAGCCGTATGGTTTTTGATTGAAGATGCTGATTACATGACTGGACAAGTAATGACAGTAGATGGTGGTCGTACCTTGAACTGCTGAAATCAGATGTAAAGTATCTCACCTGATTTCAGATTAATGAATTCAAGTGGGTAAAATACGTTGTTGATCCAGATTCGTTTTGTCGAATGCTTTCCATAAATTAGTATAAGTTAAACTACTGATTGGATGTTTTAGATTGGGAGCTATTTCTGCCAATGGTTCAAGTACAAAAGCATAGCGTTCAATTTCATCTCGTGGTAACTCTAGAGTGCCATCGTTAATCACCAGTGCATCATATAGGATAAGATCTAAATCGAGAGTTCGAGAAGAAAACTTTTGACTATCACGAGTGCGGCCGTTATCTAATTCAATTTGGTGTAGTATTTTCGCGACTTCTTTTACTTTTAATTGAGAATTGAAACCAACTACAAGATTGTAAAAGGTATTTCCTATAAAACCAATTGGTACTGATTCATAAATACTAGAAATACTGAGCTTACCAAAATGGACATTAAGTGCATCAAGACTTGCAGGTATGTGTTTATCCTTGTCAATGTTGCTACCTATGCTAATGTATCCTCTTGACATAGCTTACTTTTCTCCTCGCTCTATGATAATCCCAACATCACGTGCTCCACGAATAGCACCTTTTTTATTGAGTGTGATTTTTACCCAAGGGACATTAAACTCATTGCGAATAATGTTAGCTATTTCAGAAATTAATTTTTCAACAAGAAGAAATTGGCTTGTTTCTACAAAATAAATAAGACGTTTAGATACGGTTTTGTAATCCAGTGTGTATTGTATGTCATCAGTTTCTGCAGCTTTCTGGATATCAAAAGCCATTTCAATATCAAGTATAATTTTTTGCTTGGTTTCTCTTTCCCAATCATAAATTCCGATAATTGTTTCAATTTCCAGCCCGCCTAAAAAGATGATATCCATAGTTATTTCTGGTTATGATGTGAGTTTTAAAAAGTAGTAACGATACGATTAATATAACTCGGATCGATTTGACATTATGAAAGCTATATTTTTCCGGCCCATTCAAAATTCAATACAAATTCAAAAGGAGAATTTATTGATGACTGTATCCTAAGTATCATCAATACCTCAGCCAAAAATCAAAGGGACTCGATTTTATAGGTTTGAGAAATAAGGTAAATCATTTATTTACGGGTTCTAAAGATGGTTTTAAAATCCAACTATTCTCAATCTGCAAGCCATTTATTTCAGGTGGAAACCATGGCGAGAAAATAACATAGAATCGTAAACTCCCGTCAATATAAATTTAACTCCAACGATTGAAGCCCGTCCACGATTGACTGGTACATCGTTGGCGAAACCATACGTTATTTATTAGCAATATCGAAACGTTTTTGAATTAAATTTTGGAGTTCATGATATGACAAAAAATAAACTTATCTTATTTTGTTTTACATTTTTAGCGATTCCAGCTTATGCAGTTGATATTACAACTACCGAAAAATCGTATTATGCGTCACGTAAGTTACATGGACATTTTAAAAAAGTTATTCCCTTCAGTTTTCAAAATTCCAAAGGAATTAATGGCGGCTTGATGGTTTTTGAACAAAAAAAAACAGCTCTCTTTTCATGAAAAAAACTGTTTCTTTTAATTTCTGTACTTGGAGGGTACGATTTGATTTTAGTTATCGAATGTGGAGAAATTATGAGTAAAATTTATTTTAATGCGAATTAAGAGCTAAAAAAACGAACAAAGTCCCCGAAATAAAATGCAACAACAAGTTTGCCAAAAACATGAAATACCGATGACTTTTTCACTTCCAGACGACACAAACAATTTTCTTGCTGGTCATGTTGCGTTAATGGCAAATAGCTTTGAGCAATTATTTGGACTAAAGTGGACATATTGTTAAAACAGCTTGTGATGGCGTTGATGGAATGAATATGATTAAAGAATTCCAGCCTGATTTAGTTATTACTGACATAATTATGCCAAATAAAGATGGTATCACAGTTATTATAGAGTTATTAAATATTAGTCCAGGTACCTCTGTGATCGCGATTTCTGGTGGACGAAGAGCTGTTACGGCATCTTTTAATTTGGAATCTGCAGAACTTTTGGGTGTGAAAGGTATTTTGGCAAAACCATTTACCCGTGATGAATTACGAAAAGCTATTGAAATAGCACTAGCATAAATCATGACACTTTCAGTCCCTATTTTAGTTGTTACAAATAGGAAAGGTGGTGCAGGAAAAACTACTGTTTCAGTGAATATTGCCGCTGAATTTGCAGCATCAGGAAAGCGTGTTTTGTTGATTGATTTAGATTCACAGGGGCATTGTGCGATGGGTCTGGGGGTAAAGGTTAAACCAGGGCAGGCGACCATTCATGATATTTTTGCGTCGTCTGATTTTTCACTTCTTGATGCAGTGAGTGAAACATTCATTCCAACTCTTTTCCTTATTCCTGCTGATGCCACTTTTCAACATCATAAAAGTGGCGATGATAATCAATATTTACTCCGTGGACTAGAACAGGAGTCAATTGCGACACAATTTGATCTTGTGATTATTGACACGCCACCGTCATTAGATAATTTGTTGTTGAATGCGTTATCTGCTGCAACCTGGGTTTTAGTACCTTATATTCCGCATCCGCTTTCATTTGAAGGCGTTAGGCAGTTAGTCCGTGTATTGTTTAATGTGATTTCAGAAAAAAATCCAAAATTAAAAATATTAGGATTTTTACCCATAATGACAACTACAAATGTTCGTCAACATCGTAACATCACTGAGCAAGTAACCAAGCAATTCGGAGCTTTACGGGTTTTAAATGGTATTCGCATGGATATTAAGCTTGCAGAAGCGTTCGCTGCAAATAAACCTGTTCGTTTTTATGCACCTAAAAGTCGTGGTGCAGAAGATTTTGCACAATTAGCGACGACATTGCTTGAGTTGATGGAAAGTTCAGATTGATAATCTCGCATAATGTGTAACAGAGTTTGTTAAACATATGAATAATAGCAACTGTAAAAGAGTTTCAAATAAAATTGATAGAGAATATACCTCGCTGGTAAGCTGCCATTAATCGCACACGTGCCAACGGTGACGAGGATTTTGTAATTCTTACGGAATTCACGCAAAATGTGAACATTTTCAGAATTACACAAACCGCCTTCAATCAAGCCAATATCGCAATTGAAGCTGTAATGTTCAATATCTGTCAGCCGCGAGTGGTCAAATTCAACGTGATCAATCAAATCTACCAGCCGTTCGTACAAATTTAAAAACGACATGTGGCAACCAAACATCACGCCAACGAAACCGTCACCACCTTTATTTTTTATGTGTCATGGCTAGCTCATTCGTTCGCTAATGTGAGGGTGTCGATTTGCGTGTAGTCGTAATACGTTGTCCAATCGGCACTTTGTAGTCCTTACGTTTAACCAAAAGCGTGCCCGTCTGACAAATATGTGTGGCGCAATCCGTCGCTTCCAAATCTGAATCTTTCAACAAACCGCTTTCGGAATTTACAATTAAGCGCTTTTCAATGCCATGTCCGCTAATCGCAAACGCATTTCCCCGTCCACTTCCTGACTCGCCCGAACGCACAATGTGCAATACAACGAATGTGGTCAATTATTACGTCAGAATGGAAAGCATCGACTTCGCGGTTCTGAAAAAAAGTGCGGAAAGGGTTTGTCCGTCTTCAAATGGAGCATTCTTGACATCAATCACAATGAATTGATTCATGTTCAAACTCCACTTGTGCGGAATGCGCTGCTGTGTCTTCACAATTCGCCATGCGCTGTGCCGATTTCAACGATTTATCCAAATCAAAACCCGATTTATAACTGATTTTTTCAGCATACTTTGGTAATTTTCGGGATAACACCCCAATGTTGTCAGCACAGGATTGACGGCGGTGCAATGACTGTAATTTTTAATTAACTGACACAATTCTTCCAGCGTGACAATGTCACCCATCAGAATAAGTGATATAAAGTGGACCCCATTGTCCAGACAAATAATGTCTTAATTTAAGATAGAGTCTGTTTACACTCCAGCTGAATGGCGCTGTCCCATTTTTTTAAACCAGAACTGATGTTTCTGTTGTTGCGTATTTATCTATAATCTTTGCACCGCCGACCATGGCAGTTTGATAGACCACGCTGGGTGTTTTATAGCCTAATGATTGGTGGCGCCGCTCTTGGTTATAAAACACGAAATAGTCAGTTAATCCTATTAGCAGGCTCTGTACACTGTCATGCTGTTT
>BJHG01000085.1 GCA_014191975.1 Methylococcaceae bacterium
GGAAAGAAATGTACTATTGATTTCATTAAAAACTCGGACATTGCTTTTGATGCTCATCTTGCAAAATGGAATTATCGTGTCGTTTTAAATCATTGCTAATTCGGGATGTTATTTTTGACTGTATCCTTAAAATGGGATGAAATTTGTCATGTCGGTGAATTAGATAGAGTTTGGCATGAAGATGATGTGCTACAAATAATTTAATTTGGAGTTTTTCAGTGCGTAATTGTTCTGCTAACTGTTTAAGTGTTTTTTCATCGGAATTGTTCGGGTAACCAAGCGTTAATTGCGTTCTAAATTCTTCGGCTAATTCACGTTTTAAGCGTACAGCTGTTTGATTATCAATCGATTCCTGTTTAGCTTTGCTGTAATGATTTCTGATTAACTGTTGAGGTGTAGCGTGCATACCAATAATTAAACGACATTGTTCATTTTCACCGCCAGCGAATTCACTAACGTAACGTTCAAATGAATTCCATCCTCTCAAATTGAAATACCCTACACAAATATCTGCTTTATAAGCTGTATTAAAGGCATTTGTTAATTCGTCCGATAAAACGTTTTCAATGTTATCGTAAATTGTAGGCATAAAGTGACAATAATGTTAATTTCTTCATCTATTTTTGTTTCGTGCTTTAAGTTCTTTTCTACATTCATCTAATACACGCAATGCTTCGTTTGTTGGCAACTCTCTAATATCCGCAAGCACCTGTTCCATAAAACTCGAAATATCCTCTAAAGGCATCAATTCTGGCTCATCACTGCCTTCATTTACATTTTCTGGTAGCAATCCTTTGGCTTTAGCAATTTCAGTCTTAATTTGGGCTACAGAGAGGTTTTGATTGAGTGCAGCTTGGTAGACTTTATCTGCTATGTCTGCGTTGATTGGTGCGCTGATTTCGTAGCAAGCTGAAAGAGAAATTCCTGTTGTATCTTTGTCTTTAAAATAATCTGCAAAGTTCATTAAACGAGTTCTAACAGGTTGACTGTCCAAACAAATTGTTTGGACAGATTGTATCCAAACCCCAAAGTCGTTATTTGAAGGGAATCTACTACGAGCCTCAAGTAAAATCAGTCCTTTCACTATGTGAGACTGGTAATCAATTTCGTTATACCGATTCGCTAATTCATCAAGTGTTAAATCAGATAAAGATGTTTTATCAACGGATTTAATAAATTCCCCTTCAACAATTCGTAAATCTTTTTCTGTTTTGGGTACTCGTTGTTTTATCATTTTAAGATTTCCTCACATAAATCGATCATTTCTTTTTCGGCTTTTTCATTGTTCATTTCCATTACTCCAGCTCCAGTCGCTAAAGCATCTCGATATACTTTACGTTCACAAATAATTGTATTAACTAAATGTAGTTCATTTATTTCTTTAATGTAATTTTTTGCTTCTTCTATTTCGGTAATCACAGGATTAGTGGGAGCTTGGGTAAGTACGCAATAACTTTTAAGATTTTCATTTATTTCTTTAGCTGTACCAATCAACCTAACCATTCGGTAAATAGTGTCCAAATCTGCTTGTGATGGCCTAACTGGAGTTAAGCATACGTGAGCTACAAGTAATCCTGTTCTAAGCTCTACAGAGTCCCTTCCTTGCGAATCTACGATGACATATTCATACCGTTTATCTAAATCCAATAAGGATTGCTTAATGTTGTCATATTTACACACACTTTCTAACTTAGAAAATTTAGTTTCTAAGCGATCTTGAAACCAGTTTGAGCTTGTACCTTGTCGATCAGAATCTACAAGAATCACATCTTTTTTTTGTTTAGCTAAATAAGCTGAAATGTTTGTAGCTAAAGTTGATTTGCCAACACCACCTTTTTCTGAACCAACAAGAATAATCATGTAAGAGATCCGTTTTTACTTTAAAGTTGAATGACTTTAATTTTTTGAATGAGCTATGTCAATTTGAAATTTATTTAAAATCTTCTTAGCATGTAAAAAAGATTATTTTAGGTAAAAATTTATTAATTAATGGCTATGTATTTTTTCTTTTTAAACATGATGTGAATGACAAACATTACGTTTGTTGTTTTTTATGTTTTTATGTTTTTATGTTTTTAGGGGTATAAAAATACCAATATAATCAATATATTGAGAGGTGATATAACGAGTAAATTGTTGTGATATAACGAGTAAATTGTTGTGATATAACGAGTAAATTGTTGTGATATAACGAGTAAATTGTTGTGATATAACGAGTAAATTGTTGTGATATAACGAGTAAATTGTTGTTAAAATTAACGCTGAAAAGTCCGTTACAGTACCTAGAATTTTAGATATGAAATGTCCGATATAAATAGTCTTACCGTAGTGAAACACAATCGTATTATTGATGCTGAATATAGTATGAGTGTTTGTGAACAACGAGTTCTTTTAACTTGCATAGCGAAAATTGACTCAATAAAAACTCTAAATCCTGAGCGTATTTTTACGGTATCAGTTGATGACATTATTGATCTTGTTGATGTAGCAAGGGGTTCTGCATATCAACACTTAAAAAAAACTTGTGATGCACTTTTTACTAATGTTGTGAATATCGAAATCCCAGGAGAAGACGGTATTTTAAAAACCAGATGGGTTGATGCTGTTAAGTACATAGATAAAGCAAGTAAAATTGAGTTACGTTTCACCCCTGAAATGGTGCCATTTCTTACTCAACTTAGCCGTGATTTCACTAAATATAAACTTGTTCATGTTCTTAAATTCAAATCAGCTTATAGTTATCGTTTGTATGAATTGATATGCCGTTGGGGAAACGGTGAGCATACATTTACTGTTGAGTGGCTAAGAGAAAAGTTTCAATTATTTGATAAATATGAGCGTGTGGTTGATTTTAAAAACAATGTTATTGACGTCGCTGTTGGTGAAATTAATGCCACTTCTGACATAAAAGTCACTTATGAGCAGATTAAAAAAGGTAGAAATATCGTAGCTTTTCGTTTTATTTACACGCGTAAACGACATAGAAATACCACTAAAACTATATCAAACTCTGTGCCTGCTCAAATCACACAATCAGAGAAATGCGACATTACGGGAGAAATTGACATTGATATTGTGCTGTTTAATGATAACGAAAAGTTACTTGCCAAGAATTCCTTAGCAAAAGTTCCCGAGGCTAGCCAGCACATTATTCTAAAAATGTTTAAGTCGGCACTTGCAAAAGGCGATGTTAAATACCCCTTGCGTTATCTGACAGGTTTAGTCAGTAAATCCCTTTCAGGGGATTTGGATATAACTGCATTTGAAAGAGAAGCCACACCAAACAACACTCTTGAAAAACAAACGCGCCGTGCAAAAAAAGTTAGGGAAACCTTTGCAAAGCATACTAACAAAATAACGGATCGATTAGCGCAGGATGGTCATGTTTTTATTAAGGGCGAAGGAACGGTGGTTCAATCGGAATTCGAGGCTCTAGGGTTAATAGACAAGGCTCTTCGTACAAATACTAAATCAATCACCTTGTCGGAGTTAATGGATAAAGCACTTCTTCAAGAAAATTTACGTAAAGAAAATGAAATAATTCAGAAAAAAGTTAATCGTGAGTACGATGAAAAACAACCAAAAGATGTGGTAGATGTTCCAATAGTGGCTATGTCAGAAAAAGAAATCGCTACGCGTCAAAAGATTCTGGAGTTGGAAGCGCAATTAATAGCTACAGGTGAATTTACAGGTGTGAATACGATGGCAATCGGCGAAGATGAAATGGACGGGCTAGCTGAACTTGAAAGCGTTTTGCAGAATTTTAAGCAAATTTCTGAAAAGAAAAAATGATTGAATTACGCCCTTACCAGCATTTGGCAATTGAAAATCTCAGAACCTCAATTCGCTTAAAAAATAAGCGGGTACTGTTGCAGGCATCAACAGGCTCTGGCAAAACGATTGTTGCGTGTGAAATGATTCGGTTAGCGTTAGGAAAGTCTAAAAGTGCTTTATTTATTGCTCACCGCAAAGAAATTATTCTGCAATCGTCACAAAAACTGGATGCGTTTGGGATTGACCACGGAATTATTATGGCAAATCATTCCCGAAAAAATGACCGTCCTGTCCAAGTTGCTTCAATCCAAACGTTGACCCGCCGCGACAAACCACCTGCCGATTTGATTATCGTGGATGAATGCCATTTGAGTTGCAGTACGAGCTATAAGGAAATCCTTAAAGAATACCCTAATGCGGTCGTTATCGGGCTTACGGCAACACCAGTGCGTTTGGATGGACGCGGATTAAGTGAGGTTTATGATGACATCGTTGAAGTTGTGCCGATGGCGCAATTGATAGCCGATGGGCATTTAATTAAACCACGTGTATTCGCGCCTTTTACGCCTGATATGAAGGGGGTAAGGACGGTGAAAGGTGATTACGATGCCACACAAACTTCCGCCATCATGGACAATAAAAAGATTACGGGCGACATCGTTAAGCATTGGGAAGTTCACGCTCTGAATCGAAAAACCATTGTCTTTGCTTCTTCAGTGGCACATTCTAAAAATATTGTCATGGCATTTATGGCGAAAGGCATTTCGGCTCGTCACTTAGATGCAACAACATCCGGGTCCGAGCGTGATAGAACGTTAGCGGAGTGGCGAGAAGGGAAATTTCATGTACTTTCAAACATGGGGCTATTTGTTGAGGGATTAGATGTCCCTGAAGCAAGCTGTTGTGTATTGGCAAGACCGACGAAGTCTGTGACGATTTATTTACAAGCCGTCGGTCGCATCATGCGCCCTGCCGAAAATAAAACGGAGTGCATCATACTCGACCACGCAGGTCTAACGTATGAGCATAATTTAGTTGATACGCCACGAAAATGGTCGCTTCATGGCCGAAAAAAGAGAACAAAAAGTGAGACGCCCATTGTTTTAGTTCATGTGTGTGACGCTTGTTTTTATGCGTATTCACGAACTGAACATCCAAATGCCTGTCCTGAATGTGGTGTTCAAACTCAACTATATCAACCGCCACAAGTGAATGCAAAGGGCGAGTTGGTTGAGCTTACCGCAGAAAAAATGGCGTGGCTAAAAGCGAAAGAGAAGCAAAAAGCCATTGCGGAATTTAAGGCGGCGAAGACACTGGATCAGTTAATTGAATTGGGGAAACAGCGAGGCTACAAACCGGGTTGGGCTTACAAAATGGAGGCGGAACGTAAGGAATGGAAGGAGAAAAATAGCAATTTAATCACAAAATTTGCGAATACACTTAAATGAACGTTGATAGGCTAATGACTTTTCCACTTCCAGACGACACAAACAATTTTCTTGCTGGTCATGTTGCGTTAATGGCAAATAGCTTTGAGCGATTACTGGGACGTCCCCTTGCCGATGTGGCAGCAAACGAAAGTATGGGGGAAAAAGTTTACCATGCGCCATTTGTGTTGTTGTCACATAACACTAAAGCAGAGCCGATATTCAATTATGCAAACGCTAAGGCACTTGAGTTATTTGAGTTAAGTTGGTACGAACTCATCACGTTGCCATCGCGTTTATCTGCGGAATTCGTGAACCAAGAGGCGCGTGCAACGCTATTGGCAGAAGTTACAACGAATGGTTTTATTGACAACTATCAAGGTATTCGGATTTCTAGTACAGGCAAACGATTCAAAATAAGTCATGCGGTTGTTTGGAATTTGGTTGATGATGAGGACCGTTATCAAGGTCAGGCGGCGTGCTTCTCTGATTGGGTGTTTTTATGAGTCCTGTTGCGGACTTGGGCACAGGGTTAATCGCAAGCGGGTTCAGCGTTTGATGCAAACGCTAGGCTTAGCTGGGATGGCTCCTGATCCCAATACCAGTAAGCCACATCCGCAGCACAAGATTTATCCTTACCTGTTAAGAGGAGTGGACATCATTCGTCCTAATCAGGTATGGAGCACCGACATCACCTATATACGGTTACCACGTGGTTTC
>BJHG01000086.1 GCA_014191975.1 Methylococcaceae bacterium
AATTCATCTGACTTAGCGGGTTTTTTATTGCCCAACGAAATACAATGAAAACCAGTAACAGCTTGCATTTTATGCAGTAACTTTTACAGTAACACCAAAAATTACTGTTTTTTAGCAAGGAGTTACTGCAAATGGCAAAAGAGTTACTGACAGACGTTACTGTTCGCAACGCGAAACCCAACGATAACAAAGACATTCGCCTCAATGACGGCAGCGGCTTATATTTGCTGGTGAAATCAAATGGCGCGAAGTGGTGGCGATTCGATTACAGCATCAACGGCAAACGTAAAACGCTTTCACTTGGTACTTATCCATCAACCACATTAAAAGACGTTCGCAACAAAGCTGATGAAGCTCGAAATTATGTTGCCAATGGCGTTGACCCAAGTGACACGCGCAAAGTCGTTAAAGCCCAACAACAGGTTGCTGTTGAAAATACAAAACGGGTTGATGCGGGATTGCCAATGGTTGATAGCTTTCACGCATTGGCGTTGGAGTGGTATGAAAGAAAAATGCTCGATAAATCCGACAGTCATCAAAAACGCACTAAAGGATTATTGGAACGGGACATATTTGCATGGTTAGGGCATCGTCCAATTTCTGAAATTAAGGCTCCAGAATTATTAGACGTATTACGCCGCATCGAAAGCCGCAATGCAATCGAAACCGCGCATCGTGCGTTACAAACGTGTGGGCAAATTTTTCGATATGCCGAAGCGACAGGGCGAGTAGATCGTGATATTACGCAAGCCTTGAAGGGGCATTAACATCCGTCAATGGTGGTAATTTTTCTTCGATGACTGACCCTAAAGAGGTTGTTGTACTTTTGAAAGCTATTGATATTTATAGCGGATCATTTGTTGTGAAATCTGCGTTGCAGCTTGCGCCATTAGTATTTGTAAGACCTGGCGAATTACGGCAAGCAGAATGGGAACATATCGATTTTGATACCAAAGAATGGCGATACTTAGTTACCAAAACGCAAACACAACATATTGTCCCCTTATCAACGCAAGTCGTTAAAATTTTAGCTGACATTAAGCCGCTAACGGGAAATGGACGTTTTGTGTTCCCAAGTGCGAGAACGCCAGATGGTTCAAGAGCAATGTCGGATGTCGCTTTATTAGCCGCATTGCGACGAATGGGGTTTGATAAATCAGAAATGAGCGTACACGGATTTAGAGCAATGGCGCGTACCATTCTTGATGAGGTTTTGGAATTTCGTCCTGATTTTATTGAACACCAACTTGCTCATGCTGTCCGCGATCCAAATGGCAGAGCCTACAACAGAACTGCACATTTGTCCGAGCGTCACATAATGATGCAGTCATGGGCAGATTATTTGGACAGTCTAAAAGCTGATGTCAGCCAAAATACCAAATGATTAGCACCATTAAATTAAACGACATCGTTGTTGAAGTAACGATGAAGAAAATGAAAAACATTCGCTTGCGAATTTATCCGAATGGATCGATAAAACTCTCCGTGCCACAGCGTATAACGCAAGAAGTAATACGCACATTTTTAATTTCAAAGTTAAATTGGATTCAAGAAAAACAAGCCAAATTTCAGCATCAACAACGCGCCACGCCGCCAGATCAAAATTATGTTTGGGGAAAACGCTATTTACTCAAAGTAGTTGAACAAGATACGCGCCCATGCATTACGCTCACGCACAACGAAATGCGGTTGCACGTTCGCCCGCAAACATCAGCCGCAGTCCAGCAAGCGATTATTGATGAATGGTTACGAATGGAACTTAAAATGGCACTGCCGCCACTAATTGAAAAATGGCAGGCAATTATGGGCGTACAGGTGCAAAAGTTTTTTGTGCAGAAAATGAAAACACGCTGGGGAAGTTGTAATTACACAATGGGTAACGTGCGCTTCAATTCTGAATTAGCTAAAAAACCGCCTGAATGTTTGGAATATGTCGTGGTACATGAATTAGCGCATCTACTTGAACCCAGTCATAATGCCCGCTTTCACAGTTTGATGAGCCAATTCATGCCAAATTGGAAATTGATTAAGGCTGAATTGAATCGGTTGCTGATTTAAAAATGTGCGATTGGGATTCGAGTTAGACTTGCGAAACACTAATGCCATCACCAGCAAATTTAGTCCAGTAACACGACAAGTAGGAAATTTCTAATTACCAGCCCATACACATCGGCAGCAACCAGCACTTTCAGCCCAAGTGGCAACTCAAATTTAGATCCATTGCTAAACGACTCTTTCCGAAAATGGGGTGGTTGGCTAGGGACTGGTGTAAATTTGAGTTCCAGCTTCCCATGGAGTAGTGGTAGTGCTGTTTGGCAATCAAACTACAGTACGAATAATGAACAAAATGCAACTTATCATTTCGGTTTTAATTCAACACAGATGGTTGCAGCGCGTAGCGCACTTCAACAATGGGGAAATGTAGCCAACATCAAATAATTCAAGGTGTAAGCTAAAACGAGTGCTAGACTGCAACAACCGTACAAATTGCTAACCACACCCAACTAAAGGACACGCATGATAACTCAAAACACAGCTCCAACATTTGCAGTAGGCGATGGCATAGTGACAACTCAGGTTGGCTCTAATTCAAGAGCTCACGACATCACAGTGCAATCGGACGGCAAGATTCTGGTTGCAGGTTTTACTAATATTTCTGGTCATAATGTAGATGTCATAATCCGTTACAATAGTAATGGTTCGCTAGACACTACTTTTGATGGCGATGGCATAGTGACAACTCAGGTTGGTTCGGGTTCGGGTGCTATCGGCGTCACAATGCAAGCGGACGGCAAGATTCTGGTTGCGGGTTTTACTAAGACTAGCAACACTTCTGTTGATAGTGCATTCGCCTTAACCCGTTACAATAGTAATGGTTCGCTAGACTCCACTTTTTCTGGAAATGGCATAGTAACAACTAAGGTTGGTTTGGGTTCGTATGCTAGCGGCGTCACAGTGCAATCGGACGGCAAGATTCTGGTTGCAGGTGATTCCGAAACCATTTTTGGTGATATGCAGTTCACTTTAATCCGTTACAATTCAAATGGCAATTTAGATGCTGCTGTACCAAACAGTTTTCCAACAGGTACTGTCACAATTACTGGCACAAGCACCCAAGGACAAACCTTAACCGCGTCAAATTCACTTGCTGATGCGGATGGTTTAGGTGCGATTAGCTATCAGTGGCTGAACAATGGCAATGTAATTCCTGGTGCAACGCAACCCACATACACATTAACGTCGGCAGATGCAGGTAAAACCATTAGCGTCAAAGCCAGTTACACTGATTTACAAGGTACGTCAGAAAACGTGAGTAGCGAATCAACAACAGTGGTTATAAGCACTAAACCAAGTAAAGGCAATGACTTGCTTACTGGTACAGTTAATAACGATAAAATTTCTGCTTTGGCTGGCAACGACACGCTGAGGGGCGGATTAGGTTCAGATAAACTCGCAGGTGGCAAAGGGGCTGATACTTTTACATTTACCAGCATTGAAAATTCAGGCATCACATCTAAAACCCGCGATACCATCACAGATTTCAAACACAGCGAAGGCGACCAAATTGATTTGGCGGGGCTGGGGTTTACCGAATTCATTGGTACACAAGCATTCAGAACCACCAACGCAACAGGACAATTACGTTTTGATGCGAAAGCACACATTCTTTATGGCAGCACCAATGCCGATAATCAGCCCGAATTTTCAACTCTTTTGAGTGGTGTGAAAATTTTGGTTGCTGATGATTTTGTGTTGTGAACATGCTGAACGAAAATTTACCTTTATAACTTTTTTAGGTGCAATGATGGACTATCCAATTAACTACCCCCTTGCAGGATTATTTCAACGGTTTGGCTTTAATTTAGTTGTGCGTATCGATGTTATTTTTGATGATGAGGCAAAGGTTTATGTTGCCACCAGTAAAGATATTAGCGGGCTGGTTTTGGAATCCGAAACATTTAACGGTTTGGAGTTGGAAGTAAAAGAAGCGATTGTGAACTTGACGCAATTAAACCAAAAGAACCCCGTGCGTACTTCTGCCGATTTGATTTATCGCAATCATATTGCCATTGCCTAATTTGAAATATGGATGGCTACGAAAAATTAGTGAAGAAAATGCTCATGGAACACGGTTGGCTGTTTTTACGTTCAGCCAAAGGTTCGCATGAGTATTGGGGCAAAGAAGGTTGTAAACCCGTTACCGTGCCGCATGGTTGCAAGTCGCGCCACACTGCCAATGGAATCATGCGCGAAGCCAAAATCGAGTATAAGTTTTAATCTGCTACTCAATGGCGTGAGTAGTTTGGTCGTTGGCGATTTTGTTTTGTAAACCGTCAACTTTCATACAAAATCACTCAACAATCAAAACAAAAAAACTGAGGCTGTTTTATGTTCCAAAAAAGTTTTCCAATCGTTTTCGCTTTGATATTGACTACGGTGATTAGTGGTTGTGCGTCCACAAAAACAAAAGATAGTTGCGAACAATTTTCAAAAGATAATATGTTTTTTAGCGAGAAAGCCTTTGATAGAAATGAAAATACTAGCATTGTCAAAGTAGAAACCGCTAAAAAAAACAGAATTTTATGAATCAACACCATCAAAAATTATTAGTGGCATTGCTTCAGTAAATGTGAATGGTTCAAGTTTAAATTTAACGTTATTTCATCAAGGATTCTTTGAGGAATACACTGCTCCAGTTGTGGATGTAATGATTGAACGTGGTTCTAAAAGTAACGTTTTTGGATATGCACCTTTGCCAGCACCATTACTTGCTTGGGTTTTCACCCCAGAAAAAATGCAAAACTTCACTCAGGGCTGTACCGAACGGCGTTTTTCAAACTCCGAGCCTGACGAATCAAAAAAGGTAAAAACTGGAAAATCTGAATGGAAAGACATTAAAAACTCTCACATGATTCAAGTTTCAGGGTTTGACAAGGATTATCAATTTTGGGTTCAAAATAATAATGAAATACCAAAACAAGAGGTAATTGATTTAAGTTCAGCAATACTCAACACGCAGTTATCTAAAAATACAACACTGAAAATTACTTGTTTGGATTGTAATTTGGCGGGTGTAGAAGAAAAAAGCCTTTACCCAAATATAAAAATGGACGTTGTTTTAACTCATGATGTTAGAGCAACAAAATTAGCACTTATTGAAACTCAAAAAATTCGAGCAGTTGAAGCTGAAAAAGCAAAATCTGAACAAACAATGCGTGACAAAGAAATTGCAAAACAGGTTTCGACACCAAAAGTTAACGCAGCTTCAAGTTGCACGAACGATTTTGATTGTCCAACAGGTTATTCATGTAGAACAAAACCTGTTAGTGGTGCGGAATGTAAATGGAAATCTCCAGTATATGATCCGCCAAATACTGCAACTACACAGCCTCCAGAAATCACACAGAATCCAGCAACAACGTATGACGAGCCAATAATTAGTAATTTGGAAGAAATAAAAACGCAATGTGCAAAGTTGTTTAAACCTAAAACTGAAAAATTTGGTAAATGCGTTTTAGAGCTGACTAAATGACCTGAGGATTTTTTATGAAGAAACCAATAGTTGTATTTTTAATTCCTGCAATACTCTTAACACAGACTGCAATGGCGATTGATTTTTCAAAATTTGAAGCAACCTGTACTCAATAGTTCGGACAGTTTTTGAAAGGTAAAAACAAAATCTCAATAGTTCGGACAGTTTTTGAAAGGTAAAAACAAAATCTAAAAATCAGCGAAAATGTAGTTCAAAAAAAACATTAACGCTGAACAAGATTTCGATGGAACTACTTGAAACGATTTTGGGAAAAATGACCACAACAAAAACACAAAAAAATTTTGTACATTTTGCTGATGGTTCTGAT
>BJHG01000087.1 GCA_014191975.1 Methylococcaceae bacterium
GTGTTATCCACGCCTGTCTTTCCGCTATAGGCTGATTCCAGACTTTTTTTTAAGCCAATCTAATTCCATATTCAACTGCCCAATTTTGGCATACAGCCGATCCGGATCGCTCTGTGCATTGACAGGCTTGGGACCCCGTTTACCTTCAAAAAGACTACCCGCATTGTCCATCAATTCCTTTTTCCATTGACTTACCTGGGTCGGATGGACTCCGTTTTCCTGGGCGATCTCATTGATTGTCTTTGTGCCTTTAACCGCTTCCAAGGCAATCTTAGCTTTTTGTGATCCTGTAAAAATCTTCCGCTTGCTTTCACTCATTTGCCACTTCTCTTTTTTCGACAGAGTATAGCTTAAACTATTGTCCGGATTTCAGGGTCTACTATAATATCAAGTCCTTCATTAGCGAAAGAACGGGGATTTGATGTGTCTAAAAATAGATTGTTATCTACCATAATTTTGTAATGTTTCTGTTAATGATAAGTTATCGACAGCCATGGGTAAAGTTGCCTTACCAATGGCTTCGAGTAAAATCACGCGAATTTCGCCGTCTACATTTTTTTTATCAACAGTCATTAAATCAATAAAACGTTCGGAAGTTAATTCAGTTGGCGATTTCACAGGCAAGTTTGCACGTTCAAATAATGTAATAATTCGTGCCACATCGTTGGTGTTCAAAAATCCTTTACGTTTTGACAAATCAGCTGCTAAACACGTTCCAATTGCAACCGCTTCACCGTGTAAAAATGTGCCGTAACCCATGCCAGTTTCGATGGCATGACCAAATGTGTGCCCCAAATTCAATGTTGCACGCACACCGCCTTCGTGTTCATCTTCGGCAACAACTTCCGCTTTCATTTGGCATGATTGCTCTATGGCATAAGTTAGCGCGATTTTATCTCGCGCCAATAATATATCAATATTTTCCTCTAACCACACGAAAAATTCTAAATTTCGAATCAGACCGTATTTAATTACTTCGGCTAAACCAGCGGCAAATTGTCGATTGTCCAGCGTATCTAAAACATCTACATCAGCAATCACAGCTTGTGGCTGATAAAACGCACCAATCATATTTTTTCCGAGAGAATGATTTACCCCAGTTTTACCACCGACGGACGAGTCAACTTGCGCCAATAACGTAGTAGGAATTTGAATAAATGTAATGCCGCGTTGATAACATGCCGATGCAAATCCACCCATATCTCCAATCACACCACCACCTAATGCAATTAAGGTCGCGTTGCGGCTGAATTTACTGGCGAGTAATTTATCAAAAATGACATTAACGGAATTCAGTGTTTTAAATTGTTCACCGTCAGGCAAGATCACACTTTCAATTTGATATCCATCCAAATGTGTTAATACATTTTGCAAATACAATGGCGCGATGTTTTCATTAGTGACAACAACTACTTGCTTTGATTTAATATGACGTGTCAATAAATCGGCTTCCGACAATAAATTTTCACCAATATAAATCGGATAACTACGTTCACCTAAAACAACGGTTAATGTTTTCATATAAAACCTAGTTTTGCGCCGCTTGATAACATTCTAAAATATGCACAACAGCTTCTTTGCTTTGCATCACGCCCGTGTCTACAGTTAAATCTGCACAGCCAGCATATAATGGCTGACGATTTGAAAATAGAGTTTCGAGACGTGCTTTAGGATCTTCTGTATTAAGCAATGGGCGATTTGAATCACGACGAGTGCGTTCAAGTAATTTACTTATATCACAATGTAAATAGACTACAAAACCATTGCACATCAATAAATTACGATTGTCTTCACGCAATACTGCGCCACCGCCTGTTGCCATCACAATGCCTTTGATTTTTGTTAGCTGATCAATCATTTTTTGTTCTCGATTGCGAAAACCTTCCTCACCTTCAAATTCAAAAATGGTAGAAACATCCACTCCTGTATGCTCTTCAATTGCTTTGTCACTGTCGTAAAAAGGTAATTGCAATGAGCGCGAGAGTAAACGTCCAACAGTGGTTTTTCCTGCCCCCATTAGTCCAACTAAATAAATGTTTTCTGATTGTTTCATGCTTTCCGTATATTTTAATTTTGTATTATGGCGATAGTTATAATTAAGTTAACAATAACTATCGGCGAATTTATTGTGTTGCTTGATGATTATCTTTGACAATTTTTGGCGTAACGAAAATTAAGAGTTCTTTCTTTTTCTTGATTTTCGCACTATTAGTAAACAAAACACCAATCAATGGCAAGTCTGAGAAAAAGGGGATTTTGTTTTTTACAAGCGAGTCGTCATCTTCATAAACACCGCCTAATACAATTGTCTCGCCATCTTCAACCAAAACGGATGTTTGAAGTTCTCGTTTATCAATAGCAATATTACCATTTACACTAATACTGCTATTTTCTTTATCTTTTTTAATTATTAAATTCATCAGCACAGCACCCGTTGGTGTAATTTGAGGGGTTACGTTTAAAGAGAGTAACGCATCTTTAAATTGTGTATTCGCGGATGTAATAGTCGTTCCACCTACCGTATAGGGTATTTGAACACCTTGTTGAATATGGGCGGTGCAATGATCCATTGTCATTACCCGAGGATTAGCGATGCTTTCACCCCTACCATCACTTTGTAACGCCTGAACTTCCAGATTCAAAACGTAATCTGCACCTTTTGCCAGGGTCATACCAAGTGCACCGATTGGCGTAGCACCTATTCCTTTAGCTCCTAAATCAAAAAGTGAATCTTTCAATACATCTTTAGTGGCTACATCACCAACAGCACCACCAATTGATAAGTTAGGATTTGTGCCAATAACCCCTTTTGACCCAACACCAAATTTAATACCTAAGTTTCTCGGAAATGAATCATCTGCTATTACAATTCGTGACTCAATCATTACTTGTTTAACAGGCACGTCTAATTGATAGATCAATTTTTTTACTTCTTCCAATTTTTTCGCGGTATCTTTTACGATTAAAACATTTGTGCGTGAATCGACAACGACAGATCCACGTGTTGAAAGAATATGATTTTCTTCAAATTTTGCCTTTTTCTCGCTTGGTGTTTGATTATTTAAAGGTGCACCGTCTTTATTATCGTTCAACGTGCTAGTAGAGTTTGGACTTGCACTGGAATTACTACTATTATTTCCGTCGTTGGCACCACATGATCCAAATGCCCCTGTATCAGAGCCATTTAATAGATTTTTAAAACTTTCAGCTTTGGCGAAATTAATTTTAATGTATTCGGTTACAAGTGCGTCAGATTTCTCAACAACGTCTTCCATTTTTTGTTGTTTTTCAGTGTAATTTTTGATTTTATCAATCGGTGAGATCAACGTAACATTGCCTGATTGATATTTCCCAAGTTCTTTCGACATCATAATAAAATCAAGAGCTTCGTCCCAAGGAACATCGTCTAGTTTTAATGTAATAGTGCCAGAAACATCATCACCAGCAATCATGTTTTGCCCTGTGAATTCCGCTAAAATTGCAATGATGTTACGAACTTCGATATTTTGGAAATTTAAAGACAAACGATTTCCGGTATATTTAGCATGACTTTTTTCTTGCTTCTCTTTTTCTTCATCCGTCATTGTACGAAATTCAATTGTTAGCAAACCATCCGATTGAAATACAGAATAATCGTATAATTCATTAACTGTCGTTACCGTTAATGTCGTTTCTTGTTTTTCAGAAATCGTATCAATAAATTTAACAGGTGTTGCAAATTCAGAAACATCCAAACGCTTTGCTAAACCATTAATTAGTTGTGTATTTAAAAAATTGATAACAACTTTGCCGTTCTCTTTTTTAGAATTAACAACGGTATTCGGATTTGCCAAAGATATTAGAATTCGACCTTCGCTTTTATCACCACGTTTAAAATCGAATCCACTAATGGCTTGTTCTGGAATATACTCAGCCACTTTTACATTGGCGGCTTTTGTCGATTCAGTGTTACTTAATTTGGATAAAGGTGGTTTTATGTCTGTCGTTTTGGTTATTGTTGAGTTAGCTGTAAAGGTTAATAAAACTTTATTACCTTCTGTTTTAATTTCATAGGGCATCGATTCTAGCAAATTTAAAATCAAACGTATTCTGCCATCGGCTTCAATTACATAAGCATTTAAAGCAGGACCTTGATTAATTGGATATATTTTTTTTGATAATCCATTTTTTACGTCCACAAAATCAAGTACAACACGTGCAGGATTGTCTGTTTTAAATACTTTAGGTGCTATTGCTTTTCCAGATAATTCAATCTGTATTTGTAATTTATCACTATTTGGCGAAGAAAAGTTAATTGTCGATAATGTTAAAGGCGCAGCATGTCCAAAAATAGGTAATAAGAAAAATACGAAACCGCTAATTAACAGACTAGAACGAGAGTTTATTTTTAGCGTAAACATAGGAGCTTATTCCGTTAATGTTAATGTTGCTGATTGTTCGGTAAATCGTTTGCGTTTGGGTGTGGTTGGTATGATTTCAACTAATTCAATTTTATTTTTGTCAATTTTTGTTATTTTTCCGTCGTTTCCACCAAGATAATCTCCTTTTTTTACACGATAAATCGCGTTGTCTTCCGCCTTAATAAGACCCCATAGTACTTGATTCATATCAACTGTTCCCACCATTTGTAAATTATTTAAAGAAAAGGCTTCTAACGCTTCTTTAACTCGACTTACATCAGGGTAAATTCTATTATTAGGAATATCATTTTCTTTGCTTTCTTCTACAACGATAGCTTTTTCGACAGGTTTAAATGGGTCCCGAAAATTGACATCACTTTTGAAAATAAAAGGTTCAAGTGTTTTAAATTCAGGAAAAGGTTTTATTGGGATTTTAGGACGTAATTGCACACCGGCCATATATTGTTGCAAATCTTTAAAGCCATTATTGTTGCACGCTGTTAAATTAACAGTAAAAACAATCATCAATAAAAAACGTATTTGAAACATAAGCACTTTATTTTGTAATAGTATTTTTGGCATTTTCATTATACGTTTTAATTACAACGGACATGAGTAGCGGATTTAGTTTGCTGGCTTGAGTTTTATCAATAGGTTCAATCGTTAAATCGTGAATAGTTACAATTCGCGGCAAAGTTGCTAATTTACTGATGAAAACTACTAAATCCTCGTATTTCCCCGTCACTTGAATATTAATAGGTAATTCCGAGTAAAAATCTTTATTTATTGATGGCGCAGGTTTAAATAATTTAAATTCTAAACCACTTGAAATTCCTGTTTTTGAAATATCAATTAATAATCCTGAAATTTCTTCTGCAAGCGGTAGTAGATCAATAACCGTTTGCAGTTTTTTTTGCATTTGTGAAATCTGTTCTTCATAAGCAATAATGTTCGACGATTCCTCACGCTTAAGTTCAAATGCTGTTTTTAATTGAATCTCTTTTTTTTGTAAGATTTCTAACGCTTGCATTTGGGGGATTGTATCGAAATAAATTCCTACGCTCATTATTACGACGAAAATTGATGTCATTGTGCCGATTTTAACAGGTAATGGCCAATTCCATGCTTCGTTAAAATCCCAATCGATTTCAGCTAAATTAACTTCTGTTAAATTCATAAATCGTTTTGTATGCTTTTATTGAGTTTCTGGCAAGTTACGTTGTGTTATTCGTAATGTGAAATCGTGCAATTTTTTATCTAGTGTTTTTTCCATTGTAAATTTATCCAATAGTTCGGGCAGTTTCTTCAACCTGCTATGCCGAAATGACAAAGCTCGGAATAAGTGGCTGATGATTTAATCGAATTCAGGTCGATTGCTAAGTTGCAAGAAATACGTTCGAGAAATAACGTGTTGAAAAACATACGTTTCCAGTAAGAAATTGAAATCGGTTTTC
>BJHG01000088.1 GCA_014191975.1 Methylococcaceae bacterium
CTGATTTCACTTTTAACCACAGTTCTTTTGAACTTTTTTTTGCGCGGATAGGAAACGAGTGATTTGATCGTGACTTACATCACCATCAATCATGGCTGATAATCCTGTCGCCGTCGCATAACCTGCCGCATTACAAATCAAATAATCGCTATACAGTTCGAGATGTTTCATTTTCTTGTTTCAAAAATTGAATTGTAATCTCTATCCTTTTTTTGTCACTGCGTAACATCAGATTAGATGTTGTTCCTAAAAAAAAGCCGTTAATTAACAGGCTTTGATAAAATTAAATGTGCTTTTTAATGCGAATTAAGAGCTAAATAAAAAGCCAGTTCAAATCAGTAAACTAGCGAGATAGATCTCACTCCTCTCGCAATACGGATTTTAAAATGAACTGGCCTGGTCAATTGATAACGCTTTACCTCTACGTTTGCAAGCATTATGAGCAAACGCTTTGTGCGTACAGTCAACGCATGAGCAATCACGCAGATTTAAGTTTCACAGATGACGAGGTCATCACGCTTTATTTGTTTGGCGTGATGACTAAGCACACCGACATTAAACAGATTCACACTTACACAGATCGTCATCTGCGTGATTGATTTCTAAAAATACCCGATTATACGGCGTTTGTTCAACGTTTAAAGCGCGTAGCCGATGTCTTCGTGCCATTTTGACGCTGATTCAAAACGAACAAAAAGGTAGAAACTCCCGAATATATTGGAATAACAGGGGCAAGCCATCATGATGGCAAAATCTTTGACCAAATCCGTCCTGTTTTACACAACAACTATCTTTATGGTGATAAAGCCTATCTGCGTTCAGATGCGAAACAAGTCATGCAAAAAACAGAAAGGGCAAAGACTCAACGCAGATGAGAAGCAACGATCAACTACCCTTTCTCGCATTCGCCAGCCGATTGAGTCTCTTTTTTCCTGGATTGAACAGCAAACAGCCATTGAATGTGCCAGCAAGGTTAGCTCATACAATGGACTTTGGGTTCATGTTTTCGGCAAACTCGTTGCCACATTGTATTTTTGGAACTTTGTTCGGGCTTTTTAACTCTTAATTCGCATTGAAAGATTAACGAATGCGGCTGGTGTAATGGCTTTGATTGCGTTAGGTGTTAATGCGGCGAATTACGCAGGTTTCAATTTACTGATTTGTTCGTGTGTGAATACAGCAAAAGCCGAAGCGTTCAAGGAATGCATCACGGCAACTCTGATTTATTGAAGTGCGGAGGATATCAGTGCAGCAACATCGTCCGAAGGTAATGCGCCGATTTGAACTGTCTTCATCACTTTGGTTAGAATATCGTACAATTAAAAATCAAATTGAATTCTGGGGATTGATTTCGTAGGGTATGTGCTTGACCAATATGTTCGCTTAATTTATCTTGAATCAACTGTCTTACATGAAAACTTTTATCGAAATTGGAAGCGTAATTAATGATGTACCACGTTACGGAACCACACACATTGGAAGAGTTTGTAAAAAAATCGCGCTTTATTAGTGTCATTACCCTTTGTGAAAGTGAGCAAGACGTTTTGCGTGAATTGAAAGCGTTACACGTTCAGCATCCACACGCGAATCATATTGCATTTGCATACCGTCTTAAAGTTGACAGTGGGATTATTCAGCGGGTTCATGATGCTGGCGAACCTACTGGAACAGCAGGAAAACCTATCTTTCAACACATCGAAGGTAAAAATATCATCAATGTATTAGTCGTGGTGATTCGTTATTTTGGCGGCGTAAAACTGGGCGTAGGCGGGCTGACCCGCGCTTACGGAAATGCCGCAAAAAAAGTCATTGATAGTGCAGATTTGCAATCCTACATCGAAATGATAAAGATACATTTAACACTCGACTATGACCAATTTCAGCTATTTGAATATACACTGAAAAAAGCGGACGGACAGATTATTGAGCAAACTTTTGCAGGACAAATTCAATTAACCGTCGCATTACCTACGGACAAAATGATTGCTTTTTCAAAGCAATTTTCTTTTCGTAAATGTGCTTTAGATTGAAATACCCATAATGCGTTAAAAAAGTACCATAAAATCCTGCATGCAGCGCAGGAGGTCGCTTTTATTTTGACTTAGCATATACAAATGCCAAGTCAACTACCTGTCATTATCAAAGTCTCGTGGTTTCGAGCCTTGTATCATTTTGACAAGGCAATAAAAAAAAACAATGACAAACACTAACTGAAAAAGACCTGAAGCAATTAACACTATCAGAAATGGCACTAAATAAATCGCTATTATCGCCGTTACCACGACGTAAAACACATTAAACATAATATTCATCATAAATCCTTCTAAATTTCACTTGAAATTATTGATACATATTTTAAGACGCGGTCAAAAATAACTGATACGTTTTCTAGGCAAAGGTTAAACTCCAAAAAGTTGAAATTTACCCTTGTCTTACATATCCGTTGATTGGTCAGTTTAATTGTCGCCGAAAAGTATCGTGCTGCGAAATTTAATCAACGTGATTCTGCATATCACTCAAGCAGATTGTGCATGGCGATGATTACCTCACCAAAACCCAAGTGGCAGTGATCCCGCTTTACCAATATGAATCAAAATAGTTGCAAGTTTAAATCAACCTAATCCCGAAAAGCTTTACTCCCTAGGTGAACTGGGTTATACCGACTATCCCTATTTTAGACTAAAATTTTATGACACTTCCAACTACTAAAGAAGATGCTAATTACTACGCTACCTCTTTGAAAAACACGGTTCAAATGCAATCTCCCTCCTACCGTCTTGCTTATGATGATTTTGATTTCATGATGCGCGATGAACTACGACCTCTAAGGTTGCAGTTGGAATTATTGAAACCTGAAATTACAATGTCTGAACACGGAATTACCTCGACAGTGGTCATATTCGGAAGCGCACGGACTTTAGATTCGACTGCAGCACAAGCTAATTTTAATGTTGCGAAAGAAAATTTGGCCAAAAATCCTGATGATAAAATCAATAAACAAGCTGTCTTAAATGCCAAGCAAGATGTTAAAAAAAGTAATTATTATGAACAAGCCAGAAAATTAGGTGCATTGATTACAGTAGATAATTTAAGTCGAGAAAAGCCATTAGTTGTCGTAACAGGTGGTGGCGGTGGGATTATGGAAGCTGCGAATCGTGGGGCTACAGAAGCGGGTGGAAAAAGCATTGGGTTCAATATCGTTTTACCAAAAGAACAAACGCCTAATTCTTACATTACGCCTGAATTGTGTTTTCAATTTCACTATTTTTCAATTCGGAAAATGCACTTTTTGATGCGAGCAAAAGCATTGGTCGCCTTTCCAGGTGGTTTTGGGACATTGGATGAAGTCTTTGATGCGTTGACACTGATTCAGACAAAAAAAATACCCCATGTGCCTGTTATTTTATTTGGTAAATCTTATTGGGATCGCATTATAAATTTCAACGTGTTAGTGGATGAGGGAACAATTTCAGCAGAAGATTTAGATTTGATTCAATATGCAGAAACCGCTGAAGAAGCGTGGACGTTAATTAAAAAAGATTTTCTTGAAAATATTAATTCGTGATATGACGATATATCGGGTATGGAAAAAACCATATACTAATTATCATAAAGCTGTTTTAAATGGCGATTTAAAAATTCTATAAGGCAAAATCCGATGATCCATTTTGTTTTACTCAGCATTGTTCTGAGTGCTATACCATTTAAGGCGCATGCTTATGAATCAGCAGGTCAGCAATTTAACATCCAACTCCTCACTCAGCAAAATGATTGTATTTGGGGATTTGATTTTCTACCTGATGGACGTATCGTTTTTACTGAACGCAGTGGTGCATTAAGAATTCTAAATTCTAAAACAGGCGAAATAGTTACACTAAGAAATGTTCCAAATGTGGCTGTAAAAGGGCAAGGCGGCTTACTAGATGTAAGGGTTCATCCTCAGTTTGAAAAAACACACTGGCTCTATTTTACTTATTCTGTTGCTACGCCAAATGGCGATATGACGACACGTTTATCTCGCGCCGAATTGAATAATAATGCGTTAAAAAACGTACAAGTACTATTTACTGCTTTTGATGCCAATGACAACCGCATTCATTTTGGTTCACGTTTAGAATTTGATGGTCATGCACATCTATTTATGTCGATGGGTGAGCGTAATGAACGTGAAAAGGCACAAAGCCTCAGTTATGACAATGGAAAAATATTACGGTTTAATGAAGATGGTAGTATTCCTGATGACAATCCTTTTGTTAAAGTGGCTGCAGCACGTCCTGAAATTTGGAGTTTGGGTCATCGTAATCCACAAGGATTAACTATCAATCCTCAAACGGGGGAGCTTTGGGAGGCTGAGTTTGGTCCATTAGGTGGTGATGAAATTAACGTCATCAAAGCAGGTAAAAATTATGGTTGGCCAATAATTACTTATGGGCGTGAATATTACGGTCTGTCAATAGGGGAAGGAACCGCTAAAAATGGTATGGAACAACCTATTGCTTATTATAAACCCTCAATTTCTCCTTCTGGCGTTAACTTTTACAATGCTGATGTATTTCCACAATGGAAAGGGAATTTATTTATTGCTGCATTAAGTGGTCAACAGTTGCGAAGATTGGTGATTACAAATAATAAAGTGACCACTCAAGAGATACTGCTAACAGATTTAAAATGGCGTTTTCGTCATGTAAGGCAAGGGATTGATGGCCTGTTATATTTTTCCACTGACGATGGTAAATTAGTTCGTATTATTCCTACGTAACGTTTATGCCTATCAAAAAAGAAAATAGAGACCGCTATCCACCGCGAACGGAATGGTTGAATATTCGGTCACGAATTCTCAAACGTGCTAATCATCACTGTGAATTCTGTGGTGTGAAGAATTACACTATTCGTAAAAATGCACGAATGGTTTTGGCTGTCGCTCATTTAGACCAAAAACCAGAAAACAATCACTCTAGTAATTTAGCTGCACTGTGTCAAAAATGTCATTTAGCACACGATCAACCCTTTAGGATGTATCATTCAAGGCAAACTATTTTTGAACGCAGACATTCACACACGCACGATCTGTTTGAGTATTTTAAGTAACCAAAAGGAAAAAATGAATAAGCTTACCCAACTTCATGCCAATATTGATTCACGAGTAGCTTCTATTCGTGAGAATAATACAGATTGGCAATGTCAAATGGGCTGTGATGGCTGTTGTAATCGGCTTGCGGAAATCCCTCGACTTACTATGGCTGAATGGAATTTACTGCACAATGGGCTGACTGCCTTGCCATTAGAAATACAACAAGAGATTATTCAAAATGTAGTTGCGCTCACAGAACAAACAGCACAGTTTATTGTTTGTCCGATGTTGGATAAATCAAAAGGAATTTGTAGAGTATATGATCATCGTCCTGTCGCTTGCAGAACCTATGGTTACTATGTGCAGCATGATAAAGGTCTTTACTGTAATGATATTCTAGACCGTGTAACCAGTGGTGTTTTGAAAGATGTTGTCTGGGGTAATCAAAATACTATTGACCGTCAACTATCTAGTTTTGGTGACAGCAAAGATTTAACGGAATGGTTCGCTATAGTTACTAACTGATGTTACGCAGCTTGAAGTTTAATCAATTCAGCATAAGCCATTTGAGTTGCACGAATGAGTAGTTTCGCACGCAAAGCAAAATAGTTAAGCTGATGTTTAATCTTCAAACATTCCAATTTGAAGAACCCATAAATCGACATAAAAACGTGATTGTTTTGTGTTGTCATAGTGCGAGTGGGTGATTTTGTTAAGCCCAAATTCGATTTTAAC
>BJHG01000089.1 GCA_014191975.1 Methylococcaceae bacterium
GGAAAGAAATGTACTATTGATTTCATTAAAAACTCGGACATTGCTTTTGATGCTCATCTTGCAAAATGGAATTATCGTGTCGTTTTAAATCATTGCTAATTCGGGATGTTATTTTTGACTGTATCCTAAGTAAAAGTGCTAAACTCCCGCTTTTTAGACTTTGGTACGCATACTGTGAAAAAGCTAGTTCTAGCGATAGCTAGTTTTAAATCTTGCTGGCCGTATTCCGCCACCATCTCCCTATCGCAACTATATTCAATAAAAAAAACGTGACGGTATTTTATACCAGTCACGTTTTTTTTATTGCGAAAACAAACTAATTTTTTAGAATGTACCGACGTTTAAACGTGCGCCAGTATTTGTTTTACCTGCAATTGAATTGGTAGTGATTGCATTCGTTAAGATAGCCGCTTTAATTTGATTTACGGTTGGGTTCACACCTGTTTGTGCTTTATAAATTGAAGCATAGAGTGCGACCGCTCCTGTTACATGAGGTGTTGCCATTGAGGTACCATTGTAATACGCATAACCTGAAACCACTTTCCCGCGACTTTTCACAGGTACAGTGGATAAAATTGATACGCCAGGCGCAGCTAAATCCACAGAATTTTTGCCGTAATTTGAAAAACTCGCCAAATTTCCAACCGAATCAATCGCGGCAACAGAAATTACATTTTCATTTAGATAACTTGCAGGATAAGAAGGGGTTGTATCGTTATCATTTGCGGCGTTGCCAGCCGCCGCTACAAACAAAATACCTGCTTGATTGGCACGTTCAATGGCATCAGCGAGTAATTGTGAATAACTACCACCGCCCCACGAATTGTTCGTTGCAACGATATTCACACCTGCTTTTTTCAAATTAGTGAAGTAATCAACTGCTTTAATTGCATTGGCTAATGTGCCACCTGTGTTAGTTAAGAATTTAGCATTGAGTATTTTTACTTTCCAACAAACACCCGCAACGCCTTTCGCATTATTACCAACCGCGCCAATTGTGCCAGCAACGTGCGTACCATGGTCATCGTCGATGCCATCGAAAACAGTGTTGTTTTTACCTGCGAAATCCCAACCATACACGTCATCAATGAAGCCATTACCGTCGTCATCTTTGCCGTTGCCCGCAATTTCTTTTGGATTTTTGCCAGCGTTCAATGCCAAATCTTCATGCGTATAATATATACCTTCGTCAATGATGCCAACGTACACATTGCTGCAATCGGTTTTGTTTAACGACCACGCATCGGCAGCACGACTACCAAAATCGTTCCTTGGCACAGATGTTAAGCCGTACATTCCCCACAAATTGTAATTAGCCGCTAAACCTGGATCGTTAGCGACAACTTCGTGATGAAAAATTTGGTTTTCTT
The DNA here is from genome assembly GCA_014191975.1 of Methylococcaceae bacterium. Classification (GTDB taxonomy): domain Bacteria; phylum Pseudomonadota; class Gammaproteobacteria; order Methylococcales; family Methylomonadaceae; genus UBA10906. Next base: position 1,371 of record BJHG01000089.1, read on the forward strand.
CTACGCCTTCAACAGCAGGGTCAGATTCAAGTTTCTGTTTTGCTTGTTCTGGCGTTAAATCTGAACGATTATGTAGAATCAACGACACATCATTTTCTGACTTGTCATTTTTTTTGTTTTTATCGCGTATTTTTTCAACTTCTTGACCATTTACTCGCTTTAAAACACGGTCTTTATCTGCAGCCGTTGCATTGAGTGAAAACCGAATTAGGAATTCGCCCGACACAACGTTATTGTCTTGCTCTGCATTAGCAATAAACGGTAATACGGTTAGCAAAGCCAACACTAAAACATTTTTTTGAAACTTATTTTTCATTTCAAACTCATTAAAAACGGTAAATTATTTAATTAAGTGAACGCATCCTTTCTCGGACAATACTAAAAATTTTTTATAATAATCTGCTTCAGATCTAAAAGTAACTTTAAGCATTTTTTTCCCAGTTGTAGATTAGCAAACCATTCATGCTGGAAATGTGACCAAGTTCTCATTTATATAAAAAAGTGATCCGTCAACGGTAATCAGGACAAAAAAGTTAAGAAAAGATGGCAAAAAATTACTCGACGGGGGTATTCACTCCGTTTCGTGCGTCGCCCCCAATTACAGCAAGCCGTTTTTAAAGTAGAGCTTTACCAAACGTGTTCGGTGATGAAACGATTAGGATTACAAGTACGTTATCCTAAAAAATTCATTATCACCACCGATAGTACTCATCACCATCTGATTTCGCCCAACACGCTTAACAGATATTTTGATGTCATCGCATCTAACAAGGTTTTGACAACTGATATCACATATGCACACACAAGTAATTCACACGCCCGTTTTTTTAAACAGCATTGAATCTATAAAATTCAATACAAAACTTGATGTAAAAAGAGCTGAAACTCTCACTCTGGTTAGTATTGCAGTGCTTTTAAAACACCTTGCAACATCGTATTTGCATCACCAAATAACATGCGTGTATTTTCTTCTACAAACAGCGGATTCCCAACCCCAGCATAGCCTGATGCCATGGAACGTTTAAGAACAATTGTTGCATCACTTTTCCAGCACTCTAAAACAGGCATACCGGCAATAGGACTTGAAGGATCGGTGAGTGCAGATGGATTGACAATATCATTAGCGCCTATCACGATCGAAACTTGCACATCCGCCCAGTCACTGTTAATTTCGTCCATTTCAAATACAATGTCATAGGGTACTTTTGCCTCAGCAAGCAATACATTCATGTGTCCAGGCATCCGTCCTGCGACAGGATGAATACCAAATCCCACTTTTTTACCTTTTGAACGCAATAATTTAGTGATTTCATAGACTGTATGCTGTGCTTGTGCAACGGCCATCCCATAACCGGGGATAATCATAATATTTTTTGCTTCCATCAATAGTTTAGCTACTTCTTGGGTTTCAATGGTCTGTATATCACCAACAATTTCTGCAGCCTCTCCACTTGATACAGTGCCAAATCCCCCCGCAATTACGCTTAAAAAACGACGATTCATCGCACGGCACATAATATAACTCAAAATTGCACCACTACTGCCAACTAGCGCCCCAGTGACAATTAATAAGTCATTGCTTAACATAAACCCTGTTGCCGCTGCGGACCAACCAGAATAACTATTGAGCATCGACACCACAACGGGCATATCAGCACCACCAATAGCCATAACCATGTGTATTCCAAACGCTAAAGCAACCGCAGTCATTAATAAGAGCGCAAGGGTACCACCATCATTTTGTGCTGCATTTAAAAACCAGTTACCTAAGAAAATAGCAATAGCAAGCAATCCTAAATTGAGGAGATGGCGATGTGGTAAAAGCAAAGGTTTTCCACTAATGCGCTCACTTAATTTACCAAATGCAATCACTGATCCTGAAAATGTTACAGCACCAATCAAAATACCAACATAAATTTCAATTTCATGAATACTTTTCTCAACGCCACTTAAAGTGCCTGTATCCATGAAGTTTGCAAAGCCTACTAAAATAGCCGCTAACCCCACTAAACTATGCATGATGGCAACCAATTCAGGCATTTGCGTCATTTCTACTTTGATAGCGGCTTTTGCACCAATCGTGCCTCCAATCGTCAAGGCAATGAGTAGCATGACATAACTTGAAACAGCAGAGCTTAAAGCGGTTGCACCAATGGCAATTGCCATGCCGAGCATCCCATAGTAGTTACCGCGACGAGCAGTTTCCTGGTTGCTGAGTCCACTTAAACTCAAAATGAATAATATCGTGGCAACAATGTATGACATCGTAACTAAACTTTGTGACATAGCGCATCTCCCTATTTTCTAAACATTTCAAGCATACGGCGCGTGACTAAAAATCCACCCGTAATATTGATCGTTGCGATTAAAATTGCAATTCCAGCCAGTAGACTCATTCCGATACTTGGCGTCGAAACTTGAATTAATGCACCAATAACTATAATGCCACTTATCGCGTTGGTGACACTCATGAGTGGCGTATGCAGTGAAGGTGAAACATTCCAAATAACTTGATAGCCGATAAAACAAGCCAATACAAAAACTGTAAAATGAGACATGAAGGACGCTGGTGCTACAGACCCTACACCAAATAAGGCGAATCCACCTATTAACAAAGGCAGAAATGGTTTGATGAAGGAAGGGATAAATGAAATTTGTTCTTTTTTTATAGCAATAATTGCTTCAGATTTAGGAGATGGGGTAGCAGACAGTTTTGGGGGAGGTGGTGGCCAGGTAATGTTACCTTCTTTGATCACCGTAGATCCTCGCAATACCTCGTCCTCAAAGTTAACGTTAATGATGCCATCTTTTTGAGGGGTAAGCTCAGTGAGTAAATGCCGCAGATTAGTAGCATAAAGCTGACTGGATTGATTGGCTAATCGGCTAGGTAAGTTGGTATAACCGATAATAGTGACACCACTTTTAATCACCACTTCATCTCTTTGCGTTAATTCACAGTTTCCGCCTTGCTCGGCGGCTAAGTCAACAATCACACTACCTGCTTTCATGGATTGCACCATTTGAGTAGTGATTAACTTAGGTGCTGGACGCCCTGGAATTAAAGCAGTCGTAATAATGATATCCACTTCTTTTGCTTGCTGAGCAAATAGAGCCATTTCAGCGGCTATAAACTCAGGGGACATGGTTTTAGCGTACCCGCCTTCACCTCCTCCGGCTTCTTCATCGTGAAAATCAAGCATTAAAAACTCCGCATCCATGCTTTCGATTTGCTCTTTTACTTCTGGGCGTGTATCAAAAGCACGAACAATGGCTCCCATTCCTTTAGCCGTCCCAATAGCAGCCAATCCCGCAACGCCAGCACCAATGACTAAAATTTTAGCAGGAGGAATTTTTCCCGCTGCGGTAATTTGCCCTGTGAAGAATCGTCCAAAGTGCTGTGCGGCTTCTATCACCGCACGATACCCAGCAATATTTGCCATTGAACTGAGTGCATCGAGTTTCTGGGCACGTGACATTCTAGGAACACTGTCCATAGCGATAACGGTCGTATTTTTAGATGCCAGTTGATTCATTAACTCTGCATTTTGAGCTGGCCAGATAAAGCTGATTAATGTTTTTCCACTGGGCATTAACTGTATTTCATGACTTTCAGGAGCGCGGACTTTTAAAATAATATCTGCATTTTTCCAAAGCGTTTTGGCTGTGTTGACTATTTGAACGCCCACTTCTCGATAAGCATCATCTGAGATATCAGCAGCTATACCCGCACCGCTTTCAACACTTACACTAAACCCTAATTTAATTATTTGTGCTGCTGCGTCTGGGGTTGTAGCAACACGTCTTTCACCACTATACATTTCTTTTGGGATACCAATTTTCATACATACACCTTTTTTTCGTTGTTTTATGAAATGATATAACTGATTACACATTACATTTGTGTAACACAGAAATCCTAAGTCAAAACCTACGGTCTTTATTTTAATTTTTTATAAACGTATTTGAGTTGGCTGTTTTGGATTAAATAGCTCAACTTGGTTAAGACTCACCGTCTATTATACACAACAAATGGAACAAGAGCTTAGATGCACATCTAAGCAATTTTCAATGGCACTGCCGGATAAATAACAACCGAAATGCGTTTGCTATTTCCACAAAAAATTAAAGCAGAATATAGTGGACCCTGAAATCCGGACAATAGTTTAAGCTATACTCTGTCGAAAAAAGAGAAGTGGCAAATGAGTGAAAGCAAGCGGAAGATTTTTACAGGATCACAAAAAGCTAAGTGATCTAGCAACAGTAATCAGGACAAAAAAGTTAAGCCACTTTTCGAAAGGTTTCGAAGTTAGCGGGCGACATCATACCGCTAGCGGAATGACGGCGTTTACGGTTGTAAAAAACTTCAATGTATTC
>BJHG01000090.1 GCA_014191975.1 Methylococcaceae bacterium
GCCGTTTAAGTAAAGATTATGAAGTCTTAACCGATTCAAGTACGGCGTTCATACATATTGCGATGATAAACTTGATGCTCGGACGGCTTTAAAGCAGATTTCTGACTTTTAAAACACGCACTAAGGCTAGAGATTGATAAAATAGTTTTTGAAACTACAAAGCTTAGTGAGCCTTTGCGTGACAGAAAATTATTTGATGAGCATTTAAATCAAAGGCTCGATTTCTTTTGTGAACTTCTTAATCCAAGAAGAGAAAATAAGTATGGTGATAATCCCATGGATCAATTTATCAGTGTTGTTGATGATTTGGTCAATTTTTTAGAAATTGGGTTTATTGTTGATTGGAAAAAATTGAATGCAATAACCGAATCAAAAAATTCATTGAATTTACATTCAGAATTTCAAGAGCGCAAAATAGCAAAAACAAGCGATGCGAGAAAAAAAGAATTAGCAGATGAACTTTTAACTTATCATTTGCCAAAATCAGAAGGTGTGCTGATTATTGTGACGCATAATGTTGATGCCACTAAATTTGAAATGTTGCCAAGTGTTTATCGTGTTTTATCTGCTAGACTGGAAGCTGAAAATTGGATAACTCTCAAAGTAAACAAAGATAACATTAAAAAAAAGAAAAATTAAATTTACCAATGAGTTCTACTGGGCAGTCGGATTTACCATTGGAACAATCATCATTGCCTTCTTTTTTACCACAATAGGCGGTTGATAATTATGAAGGAGCAAAAGAAAGCGTGGGAAAATTTGTTGATAAAATACCTTTAGATCCTGGAGCCAAAAAGGTATTACTTTGGACTTTCATTAGCTGCGTCTCCTTTAGACGGAGGTTTGTCGTTATCACATCAGATTGTAGCAACGGGAGCCATTACTGCTGCGATTGAAGTATATAAAAAATTAGAAAATACATCCAAATAAAAATTGTTAGGTTTTAACCAAAAAATACTTTCCCAAATCCTAATGCTTGTTCACGCCACTGCTGCCAATAACTTTGGTTTTGTTGGTGGCGTAGGCAGCGTAAATATCGAACTCGTTGTGCTTCGTTCAAATGTTCGTGAATCATCGGCATCAAACCATCGTCGATGTTATAAACGCCAATTTCAGGATTCAGACAAACAGGCACAATGTTTTCAAGTGGTAAATTTAATTCATCTGCGATAACTTCACAAAAACTGCGAATGTTTTTCGCTTTCGGATTTTCAGGCTGTTGAATGTTATACGGTGGTTGCCATTCTTGAACGGGACGTAAACGGTCAATATGCGTGGCTATCGCAATAATCACGGGCATTGAAAGTTGTCGTTCTTGTTGAAAGTAACTGCGAATGGCGTTTAATTGTTCAATATCAGCATGACGCGCAGCATTTGATGCACTGCATACCATCAAAATTACGTCGATTTTAGCCCATTCTTTTTTCAAGGATTCGGGCATCACTTCATGTGTTAAACCACCATAACCTGCACTGTCTAAAATAATTGCTTGTTGCAAACCATCACGCTCTAAAACATACGGTGTAATTTCTGCTGTGGTGGGTAAAACAGAAACAGCACTTCTCACATCATCAAATAAGGCGTTAATCAAACTCGATTTACCTGAACTGACTTGCCCTAAAATTAACAGACGTAACGGTTCAATGGTTTTTTCATTTTCAGTTGATTTTTCAATATCGATTTTTGAATCGGGTGTTAAAACTTCTGTCGGAACAATATCATCAAGCGTCATTTGACCGCTGTACAATTGAATCGCGTAATAGCCTAATTTATTGACATAAACACTGATTAAACGTTGTGAGATTTCATCAGTGACATAGTTAACGCCTTTATCGAGTAATAAACCGCGTGCTTTTGATAACAGAACACCCTGCCAGTTGAACAACAATTTTCCAGCAGTGAAGAATGATTTAATGTTGCTGAATTTATTCAGAGCATCTTTAGCACGGAAGAAATCACCAACTGTTACGGCGTGACTACCAGCTATTTTATCTAATACTTCGTGTTGAATATCGTTACAAACCAGCGTAATCAATTTGAGCAAATACGGCAGTGGGAATTCTAAAATAGGATAAGTTGAATCGGCATGAAAGTGTTTGGCAACGGCGATCAACACTTCATTAGTCAATCGCACCGCTTTGGTTGAATTGGTCAATAAATCGGGTTCACTTTTCCAACGTTCTGTTACAGCATCTAAGGCTTTCCATGCTTCTTGACCGTCATCTGTCCAATTCGGATTAGGGGAAATAATGCTTGGTTTTGTTTTTTCAGATTTAATTTTCTGACTATGTTGACGAAGCAAGGCGTAAATTAAAACACTATTCGCTGATAGCACACCAATGGCTTGATACAACCATTCGTTTTGCCATAACCAATAACCACCAAGACCCATAATAATTAGGAATGGCAGAACAAAAATTGCCAGCATGATTGAAAAAAATCGTATCGACATTTTAATTTTCCTTATTTTTGAGAAATTGGCGAGCGTGAACAAACGCAGCATCGTAGGTTTGTTTCAGTTCTTCTTGATTGGGCAATGCGCCGCGTTTAACGCCATTCAGATAAACACAAAAGGCTTGTCCAAGTGCATAAGTCATTGCACCAGAATACGCACCAGCAACAGCCCAACCATAAACAGGAATGAGTTTTAATAATTCACGTCCTAACATTCCGACACCAACACCCGTTCCGATGAGTACAGTAAATTCAGCAAAAAGTTGTTTTGATAGTTTTAGATTATAAATTGATGCAATGCTGTGAAATAACTTTCCTTGAACGCCTAAAACTAATGGCAAACCCGCGATGGGAATTGCGCCCATTCCTGTATTGAGTACCGAATAACCAATGATGTGAGGATGAGCCTCACGCGCATGAAAATCGAGTAATTCTTTATGTTGTTCACTGCCTCGCAACAAACCGATAATACTTTTGGGTAATGCCAATTCAATTACATCCCACAATTCATCTAAACCATAATTGACGCAATTAAAACCATCTTCAGGCAAGGTAAAATCAATAGGCACAAAATCCACAGGTACACCTTTAAACCAGTCGCGCTGATGTAATAAGGCTTGGGTTAGTTCATGTGGAACGGTTGGTGGAATGAGTTTTTCTTGGTATGGATACGGTTCAATATGCTGGGCTGTATGTTTTGAATAGCCTTCGTGCAATGTGGTTTGCAGAACAATAATTTGCCAGTTGGGGTGTTCTTTATGAATACTTAACGCGGCATCAACAATTTCACGCTGGTTCATATCAAAGACTTTCATGACGACAATCAGTAAATGGGCTTGATTGGCACACCAAGCTAAATCGTCACTTGGATTGTAAGCCGTTTCACCTAATCCGCGAGTATCTAAAAAACGAATTAACGGATGACTAGACGAGGGGAAATCATAAAATTGTGAGCGTTTGGTACAAGGTTGAAATCCATTACCGACTTCGGCATTACCGGTTAAAGCTCGAATCAGTGAGGATTTTCCTGCTTGAGTTTTGCCTAATAACCAAAATACAGGGGTAGGTAATTTTTGTTTGATTTCTTCAATTTTGGTTTCAATGTCATTTGCTTTGGGACTAAAAAGTTCATCACTTAGTCCTTGAAATGTCCAACTATTGAAAAGTGTATGGTTTAAGCCTTTTAGCGTCCAACGACTTAAAATACTCATGATTATCCTGTTGTGGTAGTTAGAGTCGGTTAATATTGTGAAACGAAATAATTAAATTGGATAATCAACATGAGAGAATACAAACAGCAACTGTCTAGCTCTTGATGCCCCTGTAAAAAGCAGTTCTGGTCGTTTTGCAAATTTGTTCAAACCTAAATCACACAGCAAAACAATTGGTGCTTCTAATCCTTTGAATTTCATAATACTTTCTAATTGTAATTCAGAAAAATTCTTTTCTTCCTTTAATTCGATAAGCAATGATTTTTCTGGTTTATAGGGTGTGAGAATAACAATATCACTCAATTTATAACCTTCCGATAATAATTTCAGTAAACACGTTTTAACTAATTTAGCTTGTTCTTCATAACTTGACCATTGAACAAATGTTGGTTTTTCGCCAATCGGTGAACCCTGTTTAGATGGTGCAGCATTTGGATTTATTTCACAAAGCGAATCACTAATCGCTGTTGTATTTCGACAATTTTCTCTTAAAAAGTAAGGGGCAGACGTTATAGGAAATGAGGAACTCCGTGCAAATAAATTTTGTTTTGCATCATAGAAAATATAGAACCATCCCTTTGATTTAACCAATGATGAAATTGGAATCCACCATGTCTCATTAAAATCCTGTCCTTCATCAACTAACACAGCATCAAACACTGCAATGGCTTGTGTTTCTATTGCTGACATTAAAAATTCAGCAGTAGTTTGATCATAAAAGGCTTGAATTTCATCCGTATTTTCAGGTTCAATAAATGGCTGGTGAATTAAATTTGCCGCTTTCTCACACAAACCATGAAAGCTATCAATGGTGATATTGGTTTGATTTGGTACTAATGAATGCAGATATTCTGATAGTTTTAGATTGAAGCACAAGATTAAAACGTGTTGACCATCCTGTGCTAAACGTCTTGCTTTTTCAAGTAATAACAGCGTCTTACCTGTGCCAGCACTGCCATCGATTAACACTTGTTTTTGTGCTTCTAAAAAATCCAGTAAATTATATTGAGCTTGTGTTAATTGTAATAACTGCTCATCTGTTTCAATTAAGCTCAATTTTGCATTTGGAATTAAGCGAAAGGTCGGAGCAAGAACTTGATGTTGAATGAAGTCAGCGGTTACGTTATTTAGTGGTTTAGCCCATGCTGAAAGTAACTTCTCAATCGCTTTTTCACATTTTATGTGTTGACTTAGTATCTCACTATCGAGAATCATTTCTTGTGTGATATTCATTGGCAATCGAACGTTAAGCGGTAATACGGAATTTGGAAAGCAAACACCATACCCAATTTCCACAAAGAAATTATATTTTGTATGAATTTTATTCAGTAGTGCGTGTTTAGCTTTTCTAGCTTGGTCAAAAGGATTTTTTATTGCATATTTGCCTTGTTTATTAGCACTAAACCATTGCCCATTTTCAATGCTAATGTCACCACCTTTTATTTCTAAAATCAGTAAACCACGTTGTTTATGAAAAACGACTAAATCAGCTTCACCTTCTTTGAGAGTTTCTTTTTTCTCAATAAATGAAAAGCTCTGATACACATAGAAATCATCGGATAAAGATTTTTTTAATGCACGTAAAACTGAAATTTCACTATAAGGCGTTGAAGAGGTTTTTATTTCTTGAAGATCTGGAAAAAATTTTGCCATGAAGGTTGAAATTAAATAAATGATGTTGACTTGATTATACTTGAATGCGAATTAAGAGCTAAATAAAAAGGCAGTTCAAATCAGTAAAATAGGGAGATAGATCTCACTCCTCTCGCAATACGGATTTTAAAATGAACTGGCCTGGTCAATTGATAACGCTTTATCTTTACGTTTGCAAGCATTATGAGCAAATGCTTTGTGCGTACAGTCAACGCATGAGCAATCACGCAGATTTAAGTTTTACAGATGAAGAGGTCATCACGCTTTATTTGTTTGGCGTGATGACTAAGCACACCGACATTAAACAGATTCACACTTAC
>BJHG01000091.1 GCA_014191975.1 Methylococcaceae bacterium
TAGAAATCACGCGTTTGGATAGGAGTGATTCGTTATGGAACCCTAATAATCCTTATGCTCCTTATAATCCTTATTATAACTGGACTGAAAATGCTCGTTTTGAAGATTATTCAATTGAAAATTTAGATAATTATTTGAAGGCGAATAATGTTCTAGCAAGTCGACTGGTTTGGAATATTATAATCAATAGTGATAATAAACGAGTACAAATAGCTGGTTTCCAACCTAATAGAAATTACAGCTATAAAGAAGTTGATTCACGTTTAATTCATACGCTAAAAAATTATGATTGGATACCAACAAAATTAGGTGATTTTCTCAATCCAAAAGCCATGACTCGTGATGCATTGCGAGATGATTTTCCATTTAATAACAGCAACGGTTTATTAACTGCGATTGAATTTGGAAAAAATTCTGAAATTCGAGATGCAGAAGAACGTAAACGAAAAGAACAACAAAAAGACAGTTTCAAACAAAAAGAGAGATTTGCTAAAGAGTTAGGAGCTGAGTCGGTTGATGAAGCTGAAGAGGCAATAAAATTCATCAATGAAATTAAAGCCCAAGGCAAAACACTTACTGAAATTAGTGCTATTTTAAATCCTAAAAAGCCTGATTTTGAAGCTGATTATTCATCAAATCCGGCACGTCGAGCTGATAAAGTTCAAGAAACAGCGACTGATGCACGAGAGAAACGCAGTATACTCAAAATGCGCAGCGTTGCAGTTGACACTGAAACTAAAAAAGCTGCTAAATCCTATTTGCTAGATCGTTATACTGACGATGATAAAATTTTGTATTGCCAAGTTTGTCAAAATGAAATGCCGTTTAAATTATCAGATGGCAATTATTATTTTGAAGTCGTTCAGTTGATCAGCAACACTCAAAAAAGACATAAAGAAAATTACATCGCACTTTGCCCAACTGATGCAGCAAAGTTTCAATATGCAAATTCATCAAAAGATAAAATTGCTGAATTAGTGGAAAAGTTAATTGATGACCGTTCAGTAGAAGAAATTAACGACAGCGATGATGATGAAAATAAATTTGAAATCGCATTAGCTGGCAATGATGAAACGGTGCAGTTTAAGACGGGTTCATCTAATTGATTTGAAAACAATTTTAGAATTAGGCAACGATGAATATTAATCCATATAGAGCCAAAATGACTGACAGCCTTCCAAAAAGCCAATTTTTCAAGCACAAAGACGCCGTCGTCAATAACCTCTATTTTACTTAATTGTAAAAACTTCTAAAATATTCAACGAGACAATGCTTTATAATGACTGAATAATTTTAAAAAAAGAGAACAATATATGAGTTTTAAAGCTGCTTTAATCAAAATAGCCATCAAGTTAACACCCACGATTTTGATTATTTGGGTATCTAACCTAATTCTCAAAGGCATCGCCCGATTGCTAGAATTTGAATTTGATTTAGAAAATCGCAAATTTCATGTTAAAACACAACTGTATGGGGAAATTGATACGATTGATGTTTGGGTAGAAGATTTTATGATTAACACTGACGGTGAATCGTATGAATTTTTAATTCGTCAAGCGCATTCTGATCGCCCATGGTTAACAAATATCCTTGCACTTGTTATAGGTAAATCGTGGAGAATTCCCGTCATTCCTGAATTGGCATCACACATGGGATTATTTGCTGAATTATTGAAAGCGCCTATTCGTGCGCACGATACGCATTTTGATCCACAATTACTTGTTAATGATAGTGAATAAATAAAAAAGCACCTCCGTTATATAAAAATAAGGGGGGGCAACGTAAATTGATAGACTAAAAGAATAATTCCTCGACTACGTAATCTATTCAAATTTTCAATATCTTGCCCATAAGATATGTATCTTATGCATCCAAAAATAGTAAAGCCCTTCCAAGTCGTTACTCGCCAATAGCTCTATCTGCTCTTAAAGCACTCCAACCTTCCGTCACGCGAAATACGAGATAAGCAACTGTGCCGACAATCGCAATCAAACTGACCACTGAACCAAACGTCATGCCGCCAATGGAAAATCCAGCAATCGTGATCAATGCTGTTTTAATTTGCCAATCGAAATGGGACTCAAGCCATGTACCCTGCACATCATTTCTATGTAAAAAGTTAAGCGCAACGCCAACTAACATTGGAAGTCCCGCCAGTAAAATACTGCATATTTGCAGAAAATAAATTGATGCAGTCACTTTTTTAATCGCTGCTCGTTCGTCTATTTTATTATTCATGATAATTCCTGTGGCGTATTAATGATTGCATTTAACATCGAGTCAGACGACGCGAATATCTTCGTTTTCGATTTTATCGATTTGATGGTCACTATTTACAACTCGTTGTCTTCAGAATGGTTTTGACTTTCAGTTGCCTTAAAACCCACAACTAACCCATTACGAAGTTGTTCAACATTCGTTTGCATTTCATACAACTGAATTTTGTCGCGGACAATCCCTAATACATTCTGCTGATACATCTCAGGAAGGTTAGTGAAACTTTGAATCAATTCTTGCATCTCGTCTTTATTACACATATCCCCACTCCTGTATTTTGATTAATGAAGTTAATGGCAAGCATACCCTTATAAAACAGTAAATCCACCAAACCGAACTAGGCAAAATACTCATAATACTGTGTATGATTCATTGCATGATCACTCTATATTTTCAAACAGATATTAAGACGTACATAATAACTTTAAATATGTTAAGGTTTACCTATCATCCGACATTCCGCACCCCATCATTGAGAATTTGAATATATCAAAACATACCTTTCGCCAAGCAACTTGAGCAAGCTAAAGTGTTGCACATTGCAATTTAAAACAACGGATTGGATTTCACCGATGATTAAAATATGAATTCCAACAAAAAACTGAAACACCCAACGCGCCGTTGGCTTATCAGTGGAACCCCCAATTTGATTGGGAAACGTGGCTTTATTCTCAATTAGAGCTTGTCGAATTCGATACTCCAAGGCACTGTACACCAGCAGACAAAGTGTCATAATTGCCATGAGGGCTTCGATACGTTTGGGGGATTTTAAAAAGAGCGTATTTGCCATAAACAGGGGGTCTTTGAGAAAACGAAATCCACCTTCTACTTTTTGTTGTCCAGGCGTGTAATGCGTTAAAAATTGCTTGTCACTCAATTTGGTTTCATCAAGTTCATTGGTTGCCAAAATAAAACAGCATTTCTTCGCAATTTTGCGTCTTCTCACGTCGAGTAACGAAGAAAGATTAGCTTGAATTTGATAACGGATTTCGTCTGGTTCCTGCTTCTTTGATGGGCGACCTTTTTTCTTGAATTTTTTGATTTCAATAATACTAAAGTCGTTGATTTCTGTGGTTTCTAACTTTTTTTGAAACATGTTTAAAGCGGATTTAGCATCAACATCACACGCAAATTCTTGTTTTTTCAATTGTTCAAAAGCGCGCCATTCAACTTCACTTTGTTTCAAAAATTGTCGATTGACGGTTTTTTCTGCGCGTTGGTGAGCGGCTCGCGTATAAACCACCAGCCAACGTTGTTTAACTCCCCCATAATTTGAACATAACGATTCAAAAGCCTGCTCTGGTTTATCGAGCATGTGTTCACTCGCCATCGCCTGACAAATTTCCGATACGCCCCGAATCGTTTCTGGCACGCGCGTAATCCAAGGAAAATCATTCAATTCTTGAAGCGTATCTTTCGCATATAACGCACAATCTGCAACGATAACAGGTAGTTCAACTGAGGCTTTTAACTGCGATAAATGCGTTTTAATCGTTTCACGAAAATCACTTGAATCATTGCTATTGCCACTCAACGCTTTCATCCACAAAGGAATCCCTGCTTGATTTTCACAAATCAATTGCAAAACCACTTGGTTTAAATCAGGACGATGATCTCGACTATAACCTTGAGTGATGTGAATAACACCATCCGCTAAATCTTCTGCATTTTCTCGGCTGTTGTAATCACCATCAACATGAAAAGTTGAGCTATCTAAATGCCCTGCTTCACACGATAATCCTAATCGTTTCACCGATTGCGCTGCTAATTGGGCGTAAAAATTTGATGTCCCGTATGTGTAAATGGAATCTAAGGCCCTTCCAAGTGCGTCATCATTGAAATACTCTGCTTTTATCGCTTCGCCAAACAAGCGTTCGATGGGCTTATCTTTGAAGAAATTAGGCATCAAATAGAGCGTCCGATTGGCAAAACCAAGACCATTCAAAATCATCGCTTTGACGCATTTGCCTACGCAAACGCGACGCTGTTTTTGATCTTGTGGAATTAGCGTATCGATAAGTTCTTCTAATCCAAGTTCATCAACCATTCCTGCTATTAAGCCGAGATGATCCAAGTTGTAACTGCTGTAGGTTTTTATAGTCAACTCTTTTAGTAAATTTCAGGGGACTACATTTTAAATCAAAAAAATGCTTTTGATAGGTGCGGAATGTCGGCTCTATCTGTCTGACAGGGATTACTGAGGGTGCTCTAAAAGCACTAATAAAAAATGCAGTTCCGTCTGGGGGATTGCGCGTCAAATTCAGAAAATACAGTTGTATAAACTGCACCAAAGGGTTACCAAGTAATTTAAATTGCAATTGGCGTTATTGTACCCCAAACCCAAACCCCTTCAGTTACATTAAAAATATCTTATAGGTAATTGAAGTTCTAAACCTTAACGCGCTAGGGAATATTAAAATCGTTATTTCATGAAATATTTGGTATATTCTTGCGAATGAGATAATTTTTGTTTAATCAACTCTCCTGCAGGATGCGTATCTAAATCCGTCCATGATAAATTGGAATCTTGCTCGTCCTGAGTACTGTAAAACCCCATATCCCAATTAGCAAAATGTCGTTTAGTGGTCGGGTCGAGTACCAGTAACGTCACATCTGTATAACGTTTATCTTTTTGAATATGATCAAAAAATAATGAAGTGACGGCACTAAAACTGCCTTCTAATACTTGTAGCCACCAGCCTTTGTTGTAGAGTAGAACACCTGTAATTTCGAGTTCCTTGTTAATTTTACGCGCTACTTTTAAAATATCCATCACATCTGAAGGTTGAGTTTCTCCTACAGCATGACTTCCGTAAATTAACGTAAACAAAGGATTTTTTTCTTCGAACACGCGTTCGGGTTTGTTTATATTTTCAAGCCATGAAACTAATTTTTTAATGTCTGTTTTAGAACTTAAATAATCAACTACACCCTGCGACAAGCTGCGATTGACTGATGTATCAAGTATTAAACAGGGCAGTGAAGAATGATGAAGAAATTCGTCCAAGCGACTTACTGCATCAGTGTTAAGCTCAATATTCACAATCAAAGCATCAACTTGATCTAAAGAGGAGGCTAATTTTCCAAAAGTATCATCTATATTGTTGAAAATCGATGGTACGTGCCCCCAACAATAAAGTGCGACAGCTAAAGCATTGGTTTCTTCATTTTCTAAAACGACTATATTAAGGCTTTTTTTCATTACCCTTCTCCAAATTTATTTTTATTATTAAAATTGTGACTAATGTTTCTGATAATCCACAGTTTGTATAGATTTCGTAAATTGACATTATCAAAAAATATTGATTAAAGTGAAAAACTGATTCG
>BJHG01000092.1 GCA_014191975.1 Methylococcaceae bacterium
GACTCGAATTAACTGACAATTTAAAAATTGCCGTATGTGTTCTTTTGTCGATTATTTTTTACCACTCATAACCAGCAAAAGCACCCACACAAATTATTTTGATTTAAATTTTTAAAGAGCTTTTTCGTCTCAGCTGCGTTGCCGTAGCTGAGTTTTAAAATTATAGCGACTTTTTTAAACTTGTCAAAAAATTTCTCGGTTTATTTTATTTTTTATATTTTTCATCACGAATTCCAGCCAAATCAGCTAGCTAAAAATTAAAATAAATACTGATTTTATTGATTTTTTACATTACACAGCTTTCAAAACCGCATTCACTAATTTCTGCGTATAAGAATGTTTTGGCGCACCCAGTACCTGCCGAACATCTCCAATTTCTACAATTTTCCCTTTGTACATTACAGCAACATCATCAGCAATTTCAGCAACCACACCTAAATCATGCGTAATAAATAAATAACTCATCCCTTTTTCACGCTGCAGCCTTTTCAATAGTTCAATAATTTGTGCCTGAACAGAAACATCTAATGCGCTAGTTGGTTCGTCACAAATAATCATTTTTGGCTCAACTGCCAATGCTCGTGCAATGCAAATGCGTTGCCGTTGCCCACCTGAGAATTCATGGGGGTACCGATACATTGCATCTTCAGGTAATTCAACTTGTTTTAACAACATCGCAACCCGGATGTCACGTTCAACAGAAGTCATTTGAGGTTTTAAGGCTTGCAAGCCTTCCGTAATAATTTCACCAACTAACATCCGTGGATTCATAGACGAAAACGGATCTTGAAATACAATTTGGATTTCTGCGCGTTGTTTGCGTAAAGATTCGCCAGTCAGCGAATGTAAAGCGATACCGTTTAAAAAAACTTCGCCACCATTAGATGGAATCAGATGTAACAAAGCTTTTCCCAATGTGCTTTTACCACAACCAGATTCACCTACTAATGCCAGTGTTTTACCGCGTTGCAACGAAAAACTCACACCATCAACCGCTCGCACATAATTTACGATACGCTTTAAAATGCCTTGGCGAACTGGATAATGACAATGGAAATTTTTTACATCTAAAAGAAGTGGTGATTCGCGTATTGCTCTATTTTCACAACTTTGCATCGAAGGCAGCGCAGCAACCAATTTTTTAGTGTAAGGATGCTGGGGATTTTGAAACAACTTTTTTGCTTCACCTGTTTCGACAATTTTTCCGTTTTGCATTACAGCAACACGATTAGCAATGCTAGAAACCAATGCTAAATCATGACTAATCAACCACAATGCCATACCTGTTTTGGCTTGAATGTTTTTGAGAAGCTCTAAAATCTGCGCTTGAATCGTTACATCTAAAGCTGTAGTTGGTTCATCAGCAATCAATAAATCGGGCTTTCCCGCTAAGGCGATCGCAATCATTACGCGTTGACGCTGTCCGCCCGAAAGTTGATGTGGATAATCCTTAACTCGCTGTGTGGCATTTGGTAACTCAACTTGCTGTAATAATTCTATGACACGATTTTTGAGTTCAACTTTTGAAAGTTTGAAATGCAACGTCAATACCTCAGCAATCTGTTGCCCAATAGACATAATGGGATTGAGTGAAGAAATTGGATCTTGAAAAATAATTGCAATTCGTCGACCACGAATTTTGCACCACTCTTTTTCAGAAAGCTCTGCTAAATTTTCATTTCCTAAATATCTTGTTTTGCTTTCAATAATCGCATTGTGTGGCAACAAATTTAATGCCGCTAACGCCGTCATTGATTTTCCTGAACCCGATTCACCAACCAAGGAAAATGTTTCGCCTTCGTGAATTTCAAACGTAACTTTATCGACAACAACAGTTTCAGCGAAACGAATCGTTAAATTCTCAACCGCAAATAAACTCATTTAAAAATCGTGTTCACAAATCCAGCAATTTGCTCAATCTCTTCAACACATAGACTGTGTTCCATAATGTAATCATGCCATTGAATCGTATAACCCATTGCTTTCAAACCATCAAATGCCGCTTTACCTGTTTCAATCGCCACCACAGAATCAATAATCCCGTGCGCCATAAAAATCGGCGTGTGGTTATTTACTTCAGTACGTTCCGTTTTTAAATTCTCTAGCGTTGGTAAATAAGCCGATAACGCAATAATGCCTGCTAATGGCTTATTAAAACGCAAACCTGTGTGCAATGCTAAAACACCGCCTTGCGAAAACCCTACCAATAAAATTTTTTTTGATGGAATACCATTATCAATTTCTTTTTGGATCAGCTTATTTATTAACGCTGTTGAATGCTCAATACCTTTAAAATCAACTTCTCGCGTTAATTCATTCATACTCAAAATGTCGTACCACGCTCGCATTTCTGCACCATGATTAACGGTAATTTTTTGAATTGGTGCGTGTGGGAAAATAAATTTAATACTCGACGAATCAATCAAATGCAATTCAGACACAATATTTTCAAAATCGTGACCATCAGCACCTAAACCGTGCAACCAAATCACCGAATATTTGTGTGCAGAAGTGGCTGGAATTTCAATGCTTTCCAGCGCAAACGCGTTTTGCTGTGTCATAACTAACCCCAAAATAAATAAAAGAAAATTTTTTACAAAATATAGCATCGTTTAGTAACTACCTTGTGAAAATAGTGCGGTAAATGCTTGAGCTGAAAACGCAGGGTTTTCAGTATCCAAACCACCAATTACAGCTAATAAATCTGCACCAGCGTTCAATAATAACGTACCATTTACAGGCAAAATTCCACCAATCGCTACAATTGGCAATGCTAAGGCTTTTTTACAAGCAGTTAATATGCCGATTTCAGCAGGTGCCGTCAGCGGTTTTGAATTTGAGGTAAAAAATCGCCCGAACGCAACATAGTCCGCACCTTGTTTCTCGGCTTCAATTGCCCGTTCCAATGCGTTGTAACACGATACTCCAATAATTGCAGATTCACCCAAACACTGACGTGCAGCTGGAATTGCACCATCATTTTTACCCAAATGGACACCATCCGCGCCAATCTTTTCAGCCAATTCTACATTGTCATTGATAATGAACGGGACGTTGTAAGTATGGCAAAGTTGAAGTAATTGTTTTGCCACATCGGTCTTATCATTTAGAACTTTTTCTCTATACTGCACTATACACGCCCCACCTTTCAAAACTGCTTCCGTAAATTTTACAATCTCGGTTTCTGTTTTTCCTTCAGGTGTAATCGCGTAAAGCCCATTTTTTGGCATCAAAAACATTTAATCTCTCCAAAAAAAACGATTTGGATTTGACTGCCCTGCTCCGGTTTTATATGCGGATTGTAAGCAATTCCACGTGTATTCTTGCGCGTCATTTATCGCCTTCAAAGGCTCAACACCATGTGCAAATAACGCTGCAATACTGGCAGCTAATGTACAGCCAGAACCGTGATATTTTGATGGCAACCTCGCCCAAGTGTAATTTTCTTGATGCTGATAATTTAAAAGCCGATTCTCCACACTTTCTGTCGCTTCGTCTGCACCCGTCATTAAAACGTACTCACAGCCAAAATCTAATAATTTCAAACCACACGCTTCAATATCGTCTAAATTCGTTAAACGTCTTGCTTCAGTAAAATTTGGTGTTAAAACCGTCGTTAATGGTAAAAGCAAATGACGCATGGATTCAATCAATCCGTCATTTGCCAAATCAGTTCCGCCGCCCGCTGCTAAAATCGGATCTAAAATCACAGGAATCAATGGATAATGACGCACAATGTCATAAATAACCTGCGCTGTGTCAGTATGACCAATCAAACCAATTTTAAAAGCATGAACAGGTAAATCATTTAGCAATGTTTTCGCTTGCCGAATCAGATTGTCGGGATTTTGCGGCACAATTGCGGATACATTTTTAGTATCTTGTTCAGTTAAACACGTGATAATAGTCGCTGCGTGACAATGATAACTGGTGATGACTTCAATATCTGCCTGAATTCCTGCACCGCCACAAGGATCGTGACCTGAAAATGAAACGACAACGGGACGCTGAGTGTTTTTCATAAAACCTTAAAAATGTGTAATGCGGGGAGTAAATCATCATCTTCGAGTTTCAAAAGCTCAACAAACTGTTGGCGTTTTTGTTCTGTTGCACTCGGATAATCATTTTCGAGATAACTTCTTAGTAATAAATCTAACTCTAAACTGCCGCGTCGGCATTGCCAATAAAGTTGTGACGAGTTCACCCTCGCTGAACCAATAATTTTTTAATATCAGCAATCGCTTTCGCGGGATTCAAACCTTTTGGACAAGTATCAACACAGTTCATAATTGTATGGCATCGGTACAATTTAAAAGCATCATCGAGTGTATCCAAACGCTCATCCTTATTTTCATCCCGACTATCTGCAATCCAACGGTAGGCCTGCAATAAAATCGCAGGACCTAAATAACGCTCACTGTTCCACCAATAACTTGGACAACTTGCCGAACAACACGCACACAATACGCAATCATAGAGTCCATTCAATTCTGCACGCTGAGGTTCACTTTGAAGATGTTCTCGTTCTGGATTTGTTGAATTTTCGATCCACGGCTTAATCGACGCATATTGTTTATAAAAATGCGTCATATCCACAACCAAATCTTTGACTACATTCATGTGCGGTAACGGATAAATTTTCAACGTACCACCACAATCTGCCAAAGATTTTATGCAAGCGAGCGTGTTTTTGCCATTTACATTCATCGCACACGAACCACAAACTCCTTCACGACAAGATCGTCGAAATGTTAGCGAGCTATCCAAATCATTTTTTATTTTTATCAAAACATCCAAAACCATCGAACCACATTCATCACGAGGAATATCGAATGTATCGATGTGTGGCTTTTCACCTGATTCCGGATTCCAGCGATAAATTTCAACGCGATAAAAGTAATCACCTTTTAAAGGCGGAATATTTTTTTTCGTTACTTTAGAATTTTTAGATAATGTAAACTCAACCATTTTTAAAGTCTCACAAATAAAAAAATTTTCATGCGTCAATTCTACACAAAAAATTCCCGCTTTGCTGTGATGGAAGTCAGGGCTTTTTTGCTTTCAGTCGTAATGGTTATTCGTTTTACAGTCATCACAAATACAACGAAGCCATCTTTTTTCTTTAGAAATTCCATTTGTATGTGCTTGTCCACATATTTCACAAGTCATATAACATTCACCTTGTAATCTTCCTATGTATTTTTGTATGTCGAATACCAGTTTTTCAGGATAATCGACATGAACTCTAAAGTGGACCCCATTGTCCAGACAAATAATGTCTTAATTTAAGATAGAGTCTGTTTACACTCCAGCTGAATGGCGCTGTCCCATTTTTTTAAACCAGAACTGATGTTTCTGTTGTTGCGTATTTATCTATAATCTTTGCACCGCCG
>BJHG01000093.1 GCA_014191975.1 Methylococcaceae bacterium
TCTGCAAGTAATCCTCACCCAAAATATCTTCAATTTTGTGAAACTCATTGCTGTCCAGTTTCCAAAACCTTTCTTCAACATGCTCCTTAATTTCAGCATAAAAAGCACCTGTGATACGTGAGCCATCAAAGAGTGTTACGAATTTAATTTCATTTTTCATAATAATTTCCTTAATTTTGATTAATAATGTTTAGTCAAGAAAAGAACCGGAGCCATCCCATTCGATGACCCCGATCCATACATTTTTAAAAAGCTTCCTCATAAGCCTCTGAATTTGCCGCAACATCCGCAACGCCGCCGCGCACCATGATTGGCGAGGTCTGTGGCGTTGCGGCAGGTGTGGTGTTTCGAGAAACGTCAGCCGCAACATTTTCATCGGCGTTGCGTTGCGTTTCGAGTTGCGTTTTTGCCGCAACGTCCGAGCCCATGATTGGCATGCCCTCCAGAGCATCGTTGCGGAGTTGCGGCACGTTTTCAGTATGAAGATCGCTCTCCGATGGGCTCAAGTAGCGATCAAACAAATCTCTGAACTGATCCCGTGTATAGCCCTTGGGCGTTCCAAATTGCGTGCGAACAGTTTTGGATTTGATCCCATACGTATCCAACGTTTTTGCAAGTTGTCGGGGTGTAATTGGTTTACCGCGATTAAAACCAGACCAAGGTGCTTCATCGTTTTTCACCAATTCCTCGATAAGATTCACCGTGCTTATTTTGTCGATCTTTTTAATTTCAAATACCTGTTGAATATCACCCAGTAACTCATTATTTATACTCACTGCTGGTTCAGCATTTGCTGATAACTTAAGTGCTGCCGCATTGGCTCGAACAAGCCATTCAGAGCTGACACACTCCGCAATGGCAAACAAAGGCTCCCAATTATCTTGCTGCCTGTCAGACAACTCTTCGGGCAAATTTGGGCGTAGCAGACTGATTTTATGACCAAAATCAAGTGCAAACCGTACCAGCTTTGATTTGAGTGTATCGCACCCATTTAAATCGGCATGACGTATACGTTTAACCTTTTCATGCTTCATTTTCCTACGCATATTTATAACAATACCGCGCGACATAGTGGCTGAAGGAAGATGCTTTTGTATGGCAATACCCGCAACGACTTTTGGACACCAAACACTGAAGTTTCTCGGAATATGATCTTCCCCCACCAATCGGATCACATTTGCGCTCGTCGGAGAATGTCCCGCATTTATTAGCCCGGCTATATCTTTATTTGACCTAAAAAACTGATCGGCCTCATCGAAAAGCAAAGTAGGTCTGTAAAGATCTATAACTCTAAACACCGCCGCGAGTGAGATATTAACCATCGGAAAACCCTTAGATGACATGCGGCCAATAAGATCAAGAAGCTGTGTTTTGCCACACGAAAATTCGGGACCATTGATTAACAATAATGCCAAAATTTGAACATAATCAATGAAATATGTGAGAACAATCCATAACGTAACTGCATTAGCCTCTTCATCATCAAGTATGATTGAACTGACCAGTGTTGTTTTTATTTCATCAAGTAATGCTGGAGGATCAACGGGCTCATGATAGGGAGTAATTTCCTCAAATATTGATTTTGGTGACGCTGTTTCAGTTTTTTCCAATTCAGGCTTTTCAATGGCTAAATTATCTAACATCGGCTGTGAATCTTGCCTTCCCAGTGTGATCGGACTATTACACGTCTGAATACAGCCACCACAACCTTGAGGATTAGTTCTACGAAATTGATTACACGTTGTCGGCCCATACCTTAAACGGTTAGACAATTTCTTTTCAGTCGCAGATTCGTTATAACCTTCATGGCCAGAACTCCAAGCGTGAGCCACAGCCTCGCCATTTTCACAATGTCCAACCACCCCCAGACAATTTACCCAATCAGGCTCTGTCTGCTCTGCGCCCCTAGATTCACGAAACTGTCCGATCTGCGCACATTTATCCGCAATCATATTGGCATCGGAAGCGGGGTATGTTTCATGATTTTGACTACCTACCGGTTCCTTTACTTGAAGCTTTCCATCCATGGCCATCAACGACGCCACAGAGATAACACCTGCATCGTTTGACATCTTAAATGCCAGCGCTTGTCTTGAAGGCTCACAACTCCAAGTCCCCTGCTGCTGATATAAATTGGAACCTGAAGCATCACCATTGCCGGCCAAATAACACGTATTGAAAGCTTGCCACGCTGAAGGGTAGTCTTCAACATTTATGGCGCTGTCGACAGGTATAACCAATCTTGCGCGAACACCGGGTTTTGCTGGATTGCCGTGTGAATATGTCGAATATGTCAGATATGAAATATTTTCGGCCTTGAGTCCATCCAAAATAGTTTCAAATTCATTTTCTGGTAAGCCATCAATATCGACGATCAAAAAGCGTGTCTCGGTCGCATGATCTTTGGAGCGCATTTTGCCGACAGTGCTGTTACCTGTCTTGATTGCCATTGCTAAAGTCACACCGACCAGCGGTGCTTCCTTCAGTAAACAAGGAATAAAATACTCACCTCGCTTTTTGTCAGTGATAAGCAGCGGTATTTCCGGAGCAATCTTATTTTTGATATCCTGCCAATTACTGTTCGAATATTCCTGATCAGGACGAGTATTGGTAAAGCCGTTGAATGTTGTTAGCGAGCCTCGCCAATCATCTAAAGCCTGACTGCTGAGGATAGAGTTGGTTTTTATAGTCATAAATAATCACCGTTTTGTTGAAATGAGCGGCCATTATTTACCTGTATTTCATGCAAAATTTTTTTTGCATAAATGCAAAATGCAAAAATGATTTTTGCATTTCATACCGATAATATTTACATGATTTACAAAGAGGGACGTCGGTCTGGATTTTCCTTAAATAATAGAGCGTCAGCGATCCGTGACGCAATTTGCGCTCGATTCTGCTCAGGCAGATCAGCTGCTTGGAGCGCCAGATGTTCAGCAATTGCTTGCACATTGGGATTTTTTTCAGAATCTTGGTAATGATCGATTTTGCCGGCGAATACCTCCACAAGGAGTGCAAGACATAAATTCAATGTTTTGGCTGTAACTGGTGTTGATTTGGTTTTATACCCTCTTTTTTCCAGTGCGGTTGCTATGCAACCTTCAATATTTCTTGAGGACAGTTTTATTGATTCGCCTCTCTTTGGTATTTTTAACACCATTTCAGCTGCGATGGTCTTGGCATTCGGACCACCGCTTTTTTTAAATGCATTGCCAGTTTTGGAAAATGCCTCCACAAGTAAACCAAATGTAATCAACAAATGCGTCGTATCCCCAGAATCGTTTGAAAGCGATTCAATTATCTCCTGTTGACTAAATCCTAAATCATCAAAGGTCACCGGCTTTGTCAACTTGAACAACGTAATGTTGTATTTTTTGAAAGCCCAGTCGGCCAAGCTCGTTAAAGTGATATAAGGATCTTCGAGATTTTTAGTTGCATATTGATCCAGTCTAAGCGCAGAACAATCGCCTTTTGCAAGTTCATCAGCTATATCGCAATAAAACTTATGAGCTGTTTCGATGAGTTCGTGAGATTTTTTGATATTGGCCAAACTTTCAGCCAGCGCATCTTCATCCAAGGGGTCATCAATTTTAGTATCGGTATATTCAGAATCGGCCGATTCCTTAATTTCACGAAGCACTTCGAGTAAAGAGGGTGAATGACGTTCAAACATTATCTCCTCTTCTTCAGATACTGGAAGTTCGCAATCAACCCGATGTCGATAATCATATTCAGCTTCCGAAACTTCTCGGTAGGGTTTTTTCATCCACCCTAACATTGCCATCACGGCAGCTTCTTTTGACAGGCTTGTTGTGAAGTCAAACTCGATTTCATTAAAAGGACGATATTCGTTTTGCATAGGAAGTGAAATGTCATTGATAATAAAAACCCATACTAACAAATTCATAATTAACTGTAACCCGGCAATCGAAGGGCGTCGTTTGGGGGGTATTTCACTCCACCCCCACCTCAGAAAAATCCGCAACGCCGCAACATTTCTCCGCAGGCCACGTCCTTCATGATCTGTCTGGTTGCGGATAAAACGCAACTCGAAACGCAACGGGATCACAAACGAAACGTGGCGGATTTTGCTCGGTGTGTTTCGGTTGGTTGATTCTTTATCCGCAACACATAACCCATTGAAAGGTATCGGTTACTGAGAAATGTTGCGGCGTTGCGGCAAGTTTGAGAGCGGTTGGAAAACTCAGGTCAGTCCACGGCGCGAAAAATCTCTCCCGCCTCATCATGGTCCAAGGCATAATCTCTCAGCCAATGATACTGCTGAATACAGGTGTCGGTGAATTGCCTCTCCTTACCGAAACTCAAATGGCTATAGGCATAGAGACAAGCAGTGATGCCGAGCGCATCGGCCGACATTTCGCCCGCATAGTCATTCATGCAGCTTACCTTGAATTTGTTTTGAGAACTGGGTGACATATAAAACCCACCATTGGAGAGTTCCCAGAAGTCCCAGTAACCGCCGGAGTAGTCTTCAGACATGTTTTCGGTCAAGCCATACACAGCAGGCTCCAAGCGCATGGGGAAGTGTAAGCCGAATAATCTGGCGGTATGCGAGGTACGTTTGTTGTTGGTTATCGATTTTTTGGTGATGATCATTTTAGTTTCCTTATAAGAATTAAATCCCCAAACCCAAATGCCGAACACACAAAAACCTTCACTTGCGTGACTTATTGATGATCGAAGTTGAGTTGGGAGATTTTAGATAGGTTGAAGGGGGTTATTGAGATAACACTATTGATGGTTTAATCAAAGTCGAAACAATAAAGCTCGTCAGGGTCAATACCCGCCATCAGGCAGGCTTGATTCTTGATGGCTTCCGCATAGTCTTCTTCGGGGATTTCCCAAGTCATTACGGCTTCGGTTGCATCGAGCAAGAGTTGTTGAAAGTTCATGATGTTTTTTCCTTATTTAAGATGAATGAAATAAAAGTAGGAACCGCACAGACCCATGATTAAAAACAGCAGCATTGGATAGGTGTAGGTCAGTAAAAATAAAATAACGATGGCGAATAGCCTTGTGGTATTGAAGAAAACTAAGATTACGCTCACGATCAGTAAGGACAATATGGCCATAAGACTCCTTGGATTGGTGGTTTTGTGTGAATCGGTATACGGTCGGTATCAAGCCGACGTCTTTTTGTGATAATCAAACTGCCTAAGCTTTCATGGACTTGGGCGTTCGATTTTTGAGGCACCCTGTGACAAGAGCTACCCGGGAGAGTTACTCAGGGATAAGCGACTCAGTCACCGGCTTTTTCTTCGATGGCTTTGACTCTTTTTCGATGACTGTTTTGGATTCCATCATAGGTTTGATCTTGGC
>BJHG01000094.1 GCA_014191975.1 Methylococcaceae bacterium
GTCTCATCCGATACTTGTTCTAATTCAGCCATCCCTTTGCGTATCGTTTTTGGATCAATATCAAAGAGCCTTGAAATATAATCAGTCCCTCCATGATTTAATTTCTCCGCTTCAATGGCGGCATATCGGCGTTTATCCTTTTCCGATAACGTGACAAAGAGACGTTGCATTTTTACTTCGATGTGCTTTTCATAACTGATCATTTGATAATTTGCCATGAGAAAAATTTAGGGGCTTATTATCTCATTTCAACTCATTAAATCGGGATATTATTTTTGACTGTATCCTTAGTAAAATTTTTAAAAATCATTATTATTTTTATACTTATAAACCAGATTGAAAAGAAAAAATAACTTAATGCGTACGCTCAAATTCTTGCATGAACGAGATTAACACATCAACACCATTTTCGGGCATTGCATTATAAATACTTGCACGCATTCCACCGACGCTGCGATGTCCTTTTAATTCATTCAAACCAGCAATGTCGGCGGCTGTTAAAAATTCTTTATCTAATGCGTCATTCGCCAAAATAAACGGCACATTCATTCGTGAACGAAACTCTAAATCAACAGGATTACGATAAAACGTTGAATTATCAATCGCGTGATAAAGCTTTGCCGATTTAGCGATATTACGTTGCTCCATTGCCTCAACGCCGCCTTGTGTTTGTACCCATTTCAAAACCAAGCCCATCAAATACCAACTGTAAGTTGTTGGTGTATTTAACATAGAGTCGTTTTTTACTTGTTCAGTGTAATTAAAAACAGGCGGTACGCGTTTTGAACATTTCCCCAACAAATCGTCACGGACAATCACAAGCGTAACACCTGCCGCACCCATATTTTTTTGACTTCCTGCGTAAATCAAACCAAATTCATTCACGTCAATCGAACGCGATAAAATGTTCGACGACATATCACAAACTAGCGGCAAACCTTTTGAATTAGGCGTTGCGCTAAATTCAACGCCGTGAATTGTTTCGTTTGATGTGTAATGTAAATAAGCCGCTTCGGTGTCGATTTCCCAATTTGAACCGTCTGGAATCGTTGTGAAATTACTGTTTTCAGAACTCGCACTAACGACTGCATCACAATAAGTTTGTGCATCTTTAATCGCTTTTTCTGACCACGCCCCCGTTTTGACGTAACAGGCTTTTGTTTTATCGCCTAAAATATTTTGCGGGATAAATGAAAATTGTGCCGACGCGCCACCTTGCAAAAATAGCACGCGGTAATTTTCAGGAATGTGCATCAAGGCACGTAAATCACTTTCCAATTCTGCCGCGATACTTGAAAACTGTTTGCCCCGATGGCTCATTTCCATGACCGACATTCCGCTTCCACGCCAATCCAATAATTCGTCTTTTGCTTGTTGTAAAACCGCTTCGGGTAACGCCGAAGGACCAGCACTAAAATTAAAAATACGTGTCATATTGAATTCTCCAGTAATTGTGTTAATCGTATATTTAAACCGCTCGCCACAGGCATTCTTTAATAGAATCTAAACGGGCTTCGTGGATTTGTAATTCTTCTTCAGTGCAACGTAAAATTGTTAATGGCGCACGATTCCCCAGCGTTCGGACGATAATTTCATTTGATACATTTTCATTTTTTTCTGCGGCAGAATTATCATTCATTAACGAAAATTGTCCGCCTGTCATTGCCAAGAACACCTCGGCTAAAATTTGTGCGTCAAGCAACGCGCCATGTAATTCACGATTTGAATTATCGACACCATAACGTTTACAAAGCGCATCTAAATTATTACGTTGCGCCGGGTGACGTTTTTTCGCATCAGCAAGTGTATCAAAAACGGTGTTATTTGCTTCAATCGTCTGGCTATTTGGCAAACGCGCCAATTCATAATTTAAAAAACCCACGTCAAACGGTGCGTTATGAATGATTAGCTCGCTGCCTTGAATATAATTTATAAACGCATTTGCAATGTCCGCAAACTTGGGTTTATTGTATAAAAATTGGGTCGTCAAGCCATGCACTCTTAACGCACCTTCTTCGCTGTCGCGTTCTGGATTGATATAAACGTGAAAATTGTTACCTGTTAAACGGCGATCAATCAATTCAACGCAACCAATTTCCAAAATGCGGTTGCCATCTTTTGTGCTTAAACCTGTGGTTTCGGTGTCTAGGACAATTAAGCGACTTGCGTGTATGTGTTCCATTATTTCTCGTCTATAAATTGAATAGCGTGCAATCTTGTATACGCGCCATTTATCGCCAGCAATTCAGCGTGCGTACCTTCTTCAACAATCCGCCCCGCGTCAATCACCAAGATTTTGTCGGCGTTTTCAATCGTTGATAAACGATGCGCGATAACTAATGTGGTGCGATTGCCCATCACTTTTTGCAATGCCGCTTGAATATAACGCTCAGATTCGGTATCTAATGCAGAAGTTGCTTCGTCTAAAATCAATAACGGCGCATCTTTTAATAATGCTCGCGCTAATGCTAAACGTTGACGTTGCCCCCCTGAAAGTTTCACACCATTTTCACCGATTTCTGTATCTAAACCCTTTTCAAACTTATTGATAAATTCAATCGCGTAAGCTTCAGTCGCGGCTTGAATAATGGCTTCGCGACTTGTATCCGTCAAACCACCGTAAGCGATATTGTTGGCAATCGTATCGTTAAACAGCGTCACTTGCTGATTTACCAGTGCAATTTGCGTCCGTAAATTTGCCAATTTATAAGCGTTAATGTTCACGCCATCGAGCAAGATTTCGCCTTGTTCATAACGATAAAACCGTGAAACCAAATTCACCAACGTACTTTTTCCGCCACCTGACGCGCCTACTAATGCAATTGTTTCACCTGCTTTTGCCGTAAAACTAATATCATTTAACGCAGCTTCTTCCGTGCCGTCGTAATAAAAAGAAACGTGTTTAAATTCTAAATCCCCTTTGCAACGGGCCCCTTTATAAATACCATCGTCAATTTCAGCCGCTTCGTCTAATACTTGAAATACGGATTCCGCCGCGACAATTCCTTTTTGAATATCGCTATTTGCGTCGCTGAGTTGGCGAATTGGACGCGGCAATAAAAATGCTGCCGTTAAATAACCGATAAATGAACCAACACTTGCTTGCTCCATAAAAAATAACGCGGCATACATCAAAATTGCCAAGGCAATCGCAATAATCAACTGCATCAATTGATTATGAATGGATGAGGTACTAATTGCTTTCAGTGATTGGCGGCGATTGTGTTCGCTACTTCCTAGAAAACGTTGGCGTTCATAATCTTCACCGCCATAACTACGCACCACACGATGTCCATTGACGAGTTCTGACGTAATATGTGTCATATCACCGATAGATTCTTGGATTCGCTTACTCAGCATTCGCAAACGCTTACTAACATAGCGCACAAGCCACGCAATAATCGGCATAATTACCAAAAAAATCAGTGATAAACGCCAATTCAAATAAAACAAATAAGCCAATAATCCAACCGCCGTCAGTCCCTCTTGAACCACTTTTCGCACAGCATCGGTTGTGGCTTGGGCGACTTGATTCACGTTGTGAGTAATTCGCGCAATCATGTAGCCACTGTTATTAGAATCAAAATATGCAGTTGGTAGTTGTGTGTATTTTTCAAAAATCTCACAACGTAGCGTATGGATGACATTCGATGACACTGTTGCCAGAAAGTAATTCCCAAAATACGCGCCGATGCCGCGCACGATAATCAAGCCACTAAACAACAACGGCAAGTAGTACAATTTTTCGTGTGATTTGGCTTGCAAAGCGTCGATGATTTCTTGAATCATCTTTGCAAATAAGGGTTGGGTTGCTGAATACACTAAAAAACCAATAATACTGATGAAAAAAAATTTTCGATGTGGTTTGACGTAAGTGAGGAGGCGTTTATAAATTTCTACGTTAGTTTTTTGCATAAGTTGATTTAAACGATGTCGCCTAATTTTTTGATGATAGTAAAATAATAACCTTCGAGTGTAATTTTGTGAGCAAAAATTTTATTGAGAATTTCGACATATTCTTCATTGTCATCTTCGTAATCATGTGCAAGCTGATTGCCGATAGTTCTTAACTCAAGCCAGCCATCAATGTCTTGCAGATATTTTAATTGCTCAAGTCGATTTAAAATATCGATAAATGATTTGGCGGTCGTTTCTTCCTTTTTGTAATCCAAAACCGCTTTGAATAATTTTTGTCCAACATTGTCTTGGAGCTTTGAAAATCGATACAAATACTGATCTAAATAACTGGTTTGAACTTCGTCAAAAGCGACATAAATTGTTTCAGTTAAAGGAAACAAAGTATGCAATTTTCCATAAGCGGTGTTAAGTTTTTCAATGTGTTTGTTGCATTCAAAAAGGATTTTTTGCAACCGCAATTTTTCAGCATTCATAATTTGGTGCCTGTTTGTTTAGCAATTTCGTAAATGGCTTTTTCTTTGATGAAATTATTCACAACTAAATCAATTTTTTGCTCACCCAACGTGAGATTTAAAGCAGTTAAAAGTTTTATTTTTTTGTCCAACACCGTTTTAGAATCTTGCGTTTCAATGTACAAATCAATGTCGCCACCTTTTTTTGTATCATCAACTCGTGAACCAAAAAGCATCAAACGTGCGTCACTGCCAAAAATTTCAGCTGTTAATTTTTTAATGGTAGTTTCTTGGTATGCGGTTAGGCGCATGATATTTTTTGATAAAGCTGGTAATAATCGCCGCAAATTTCATCAGAACTAAAGACTTCTTTTCGTTGAAAACCTGCTTCAGCGTAGTGATTTCGTAATGTTTCGTCTTGATATAAAGTCATAATTTTTTCGGCTAATTCATGGTCGTCAAACGCATTAATTAGCAAACCATATTCGTTATCGCCCAAAATATCAGGAATCCCACCGACATTTGCTGCAATCACAGGTTTTTTAAAATGAAACAATAAAGTGGACCCCATTGTCCAGACAAATAATGTCTTAATTTAAGATAGAGTCTGTTTACACTCCAGCTGAATGGCGCTGTCCCATTTTTTTAAACCAGAACTGATGTTTCTGTTGTTGCGTATTTATCTATAATCTTTGCACCGCCG
>BJHG01000095.1 GCA_014191975.1 Methylococcaceae bacterium
GCTAATTTCAAACGCGGATACATCATCGAAAGCCAATCCGAATGAAAACGCCCGTTGGATTCGGGATTCGCCGTTAAACGATTGCCTGATTCGTCTTTTTGGTTGGAACGTTGCAAATAGTCAGCGGTATTTTCAGCAAAATCATCTTCATAAATAAAATCGTTGCCCGTGTTGTAAGGCGGGTCGATGTAAATCATTTTGACTTTGTTCAAATACGTTTCTTGCAACAGTTTGAGCGCGTCGAGGTTGTCGCCTTCGATATAAAGATTTTCGGTAGTGTCGAAATTCACCGATTCTTCGCGGCAAGGTCGCAAGGTTTTTGCAATCGGTGCATTTGCCGTTAAAAGGGCTTCGCGTTTGCCAACCCAATTGAGTTGGTAGCGTTCTTGCGAACCGTCGATGATGGAGTTGGATAATTCTTGTTTGAGTAACTCGAAATCAATTTTGCCTTCACTGACGCAATGCGGGAATAACGCGGCAAGTTTGGTCACGTTTTCGTCGGTGATGTTTGGTGTGTGGAGTTTGAGTTTTTCGGTCATGGTGTTTTACCAACGTCCTTGTGTTTTGAGTTGTTCAATAATTTCAGGTGGAATTGCACCTGCGGGGATTGCATCACCAAATCGTTTTCGCATTTCTGCAAAGTGGTCAATGTTTTCAAGTTTTACAGGTTCAGCTTTTGCCTTTGCTTTCGTTTTTCTTTTTGGCTTTTCAGGTTCAGGCGGTTTTTTCTCACTAAATTCAAAAATCAAATGTGAAATGCTTCGCCCTGCTTTACGTTGCGTCCATGATACGTTGTAGTTTGAGTTGGCGTTGATGTCTTTAACGGCTGGGTCAATGACACGAGCCTTTAAGTTATTCATGCGGTCATAGCTAGAATCGAGTTGAAGCTGCTCTTTCAACCAATTCAACTCAATTTCCCTTTTCCCTGTACCTTGCCATTGTGCAAGTAATTCGTATAAACGAATGCCATGAATGCTGGTCATTTTGCCGACATTTTCGAGTTTGTAGCGCGTGAAAGTCCCTTTTAATTCGCCTAAAAATGGCAACATATCTTGAGAGAAACGGAGCATAACTTTACCGTCATCTGGCAGATGTTTAATTGAGCTTATCCAACGGGTTTCTAATTTCTTGATTTTTGCATTTTCAGGATAAGGATTTTCAATTACTAAATAGCGATTAAAAAGTGATTTTGTCACGTCAATCAATGCCTGATATGCGTTTTCATTAGAAACCGAGAAAAGTTTGGCAAAGTCTTTTGCTGACAATTCAAATTCATCTGTACTTAATAACTCCTCCGTTGAATTTACCTGACCAATACAAGCCAAAACAACACGCTGTTCATTCAAACTTAGTTTGTAACCAGCTTCTACTATTCTGTTAGCTTTGCAAACGACTAAATTGTTATGTTCCATAATTTCAAAGTTAAAAATATAGTGCTTTGAGAATACTAACATAGCTACTTTAAAAACCAAAGTAGCTTATTAAACGACAAACACCGATTTTGTAATTTTATATACATTGAAAATTAACGTAGCTTAATACAAAGAATTTGTAGCTTTTTATACACTAAAAATCAATGTAGCTTAATATAAATTTAACACCGATTTTGTAGTTTTATATACACTAACAATCATTGTAGCTTAATACAAATTTAACACCGATTTTGTAATTTTATATACATTGAAAATTAACGTAGCTTAATACAAAGAATTTGTAGCTTTATCACCTTGCAACATACTGAAAAATAAAGGGAATTTCACCCTTAAAACAAGATTAAAACAAGATTAAAACAAGATTAAAAAATACATAAAAGCAAAACTTTGAATTTTGAGCCAAAAAACACGACCAAATTTGCTAATTTTCGAGCTGAGAAATTGCCGATTTTAAAATCCGAATTTGAGCATTGATTTCAACTTTGCGATTGAACTGTTTTTCTTTTTGCAAACGCGATTCGAGTTTTTGAAGTTCAGTTTGTTTTTTCTGCAATTCGCCTAATCGAGAAACTTGGTCGCTCAAACTTTCGGTTGGACGTTGTGAACTTGGCAAAAGCGATTGAAGTATTTGCTCATACAAACTTTGCAAATTGAGAGCTATTGGCAAAGGTTCGCAAGGGGAATCAACAGGCAACCAGTCAGATGAAAAATATCGTTCAATAACCAGTTTTTCGTTAGATGATTCACTTTGACGTTTAAAAGCGGTCGCAAAACGCACAGAATCGCCGTTTATTAAACGAAAAAAGATATTGAATGGAATTCCGCATCAATACAACGCAGGATGCTTAAATCGCATTCTGAGCCTTTTAACGAAATATCAAAAATTTGGATTTCGGTAACAGATTCTGTTGCAGGTAAATTTGTTGTTTCTGGTGCGAGTTTGTATTGCCACACGATGCTATCGATTTGGCTTACGAATAATTGCTTTACAGCGGACGTAGGTGCAGCGAATTGATAAATCTTAGACTTGGGTAGCGGTCTGCTTAAAAGAGCTTTCTGAGGGTAAATAAACACGTTAATCCTGTATCACCAAAAATGAAATCAATTCAAAATCATCAAGACCGCTAATTGTGTCGAGCAACGCTGTAGTTTTGCCACTTGAGAACAAGCTGTCGATGTCTTTTTCTTCTTTCACATCGATAATTGAGCGAATCGCTTGGTCAAGCAAATTTGAATAAATACTCATATCACGTCCGTCCTTGGTAATTTCATTAAACTTCGCGCACGCATCATGAATCGGCTGTTGCTGTCCTTTACACGCAGAACGGGCTAAATCCAGCAGACGTTTAACTTCGGAGTGGTTGTTAATGATTTCACCGTCACGCCCAATGTAGACAAGATAATACGGATGCAAACGATTTGATTGGCTGACATGAATGCCATGATTCAGATTTCGCAAGGTGAAAATAACACCAGCAGTTAAACCCAATGCGGAATTTGCAGAAACAACAGCGTGCATTCCATTCGGCACACTGGCTAATTCTTTGTCATTTTTAGCATGATTGAGCAAGTCCATTCGGAAATCATTTAAGCCTAAATCCGTAATCGAAACGCCTGTTTTGACATCTTCCATTTCAATCACTTCATCTTGCAAACGACGTAATTGTTCTTTGCGATAAGCTGCTTCATGTTTCTGACTGCTTAGTACATTGTCATCACCAGTGGCAGTAACGTCGGCAATAATCATACGGTTTTCAACTCGTTCTTTGAGATTGATATATTCATCAAGGGAAATGTCAGCCCAATAATTGACCAGTTGGATTTGAACGTTTTTTGAACCAATGCGGTCAATTCGTCCAAAGCGTTGAATAATCCGTACAGGATTCCAGTGAATATCGTAGTTAATCAAGTAATCGCAATCTTGCAGATTTTGTCCTTCAGAAATGCAATCAGTGCCAATCAGAATATCAATTTCATGTTCGTGCGGTAACACCACTGCTTTATTTTTCGATAACGGTGAGAACAAGGTTAGGATCGATTGGAAGTCATGCGTTTTCTTGAGTGTTGATTTTGGTGCATCACTGCCCGTTACTTTCGCTGTATGCAAGTGATAATCGTGATGTAAATCGTGTGCTAAATGTTCGTAAAGGTAACTCGCAGTATCAGCAAAAGCCGTGAAAATAAGCACTTTTTTGTTACCATCATTTATTGGATTTTCTAACTTTTGTTGTATCAGTTTCTTAAGGTGTTGAAGTTTTGCATCGGTTTCAGGAGTGACTTTATTCATTTCAGTCAGCAACGATTTTATGATAAATAAATCTGTTGATAATTCACGTTGCCATGAGGGCAAATCCATATCGGTCAATTTGATTTGAACTTTTTTACCAATCGTTTCATCGTCAGGTGTTGGAAGATTTTCATCGTCATCTTCAACATTTTCAATTGCGCCAGCAACATCAGCAAAACTTAAATCCATGCCACTACGCATGAAATTATCAATTTTGGCTAATGTCTTTTCATGGTTGGCTTGAAGTCGTTGCAATGTCAGGCGGAAGGATTCCACAGAACTTTCAAGACGCTTGAGTAAATTCGTCGTCATCAATGCTTGCAAACTTTTCTCACGGTCTGCCTGTTTAAAATGCCTTTTACCATCTGCAACTACCGTGTCATAAAGTACCTCATACTTTTTCAATCGACTGGGTAGGATGTAAGTAACTGGTGCGTATATCGCCAAACTGAGCGACGAAAGCTGGTCAAAAATAACATTGAAACCAATCACATTTTCTTCGTGCGATAACGGGCAGTGAAACGATAAAGGCTTTAATCTTTGCGGGAATTTCCCAATGTCGGTGGTGTCATAAAATGTTTCGATATGTTTACGCGAACGCGCAATAGTAACGCTATCCAAAAGTTCAAAAAAATCAAAGTCTAGCGTGCTAAGAATGGCTTGTGAAGTGCGTTCCTGCGGAGGTAAGTTTGACCATGAATTGAACGCCATTTGAGCGCGTCTGAAGATGGTTTCAATGCCTTTTTCTACCTTCAACTTGTCGCTTAAATTTGTTGACTCACCTTCGTAAGCTAACGCAAGTTGGTTGCGTAAATCATTGAAACGATTATTTACAAGTGTTGCGGATAGCATCAATACTTTGGTTTTTACGCCCTGCTTAATCACAGAGTTCATCAACTTTTGATAGCGCGTCTCTTTGTCTTTATAAGCATCGTTATTACGAAAGTTGTGTGATTCGTCAATGACAACTAAATCATAATTTCCCCAGTTAATGCGATTCAATGGTATTCCAAACGATTCACCAGATGTGCGTTGTAAATCTGTGTGACAGAGTACGTCGTAATTGAAACGATCTTTAGCAAAGATATTGGTGGTTAGATTTCGATTATAAGTGAGCCAATTGTCTGCTAACTTTTTTGGACATAATACCAACACCGAACGATTCCGCAGCTCGTAGTATTTGACAACAGCTAATGCAGTGAAAGTTTTACCAAGTCCTACTCTATCAGCAAGAATACAACCATTGAAGGTTTCAAGTTTATTGATAATGCCTGTTGCTGCATCTTTTTG
>BJHG01000096.1 GCA_014191975.1 Methylococcaceae bacterium
TCAATTCGTTGACCTAAATCCCGATACGACTAACGTACACCAAAAATTAAACCTTAAGGAGGAAATTCAGCATAAAATGGCTGCCTAGAATTTTACGTCGAGGCGACAACTAGCCTGAAATCTTCCGTTACCGTCAAACAACGTGCCATTAATATTATTAATCTCAATTTATTAGAATCCTTCATTGTTTCCGAATCAATAAAATGCGAAATTCATCCGATTACTAAATATTACACACAAGTAAAACACGGGTAAAATAGTAACCCGTGTAAAAGAATTACAGCGTTTATCTAGTTCACAGAATTTACTGTCGAACTTGTAGCTGCAGGTTTACTAGGTCCTTTACCCGATTCACTGCATGCTGTTAACGTAGCGACTATCATAGCAAGTAATGCAATTTGGCTTAAAGTTTTCATGGTGTTTTCCGTCATTAATTTTGTGTGTTATTTACATAGTTGAAACTTATTTAAAGAAAGTCTCTAACTAACAGTGTTAACCTTTTTTAAGGTTGTTTCATTGTGTCATAAACAAATAATGACCATATTGATCTGAATCAAGAAAACGGTAATTAAATCGGTGCGCTGATTTTGATGGTCGAATAAAAATAGACATACACTTAATAGGTAGTTGATATATTTTAATCAAAAAAGAAAATCTCAAAATAACGCTGACTGAAAGCCAAATCAATTCTGCAGATTGAGCGAACCGGAAAGCCCCTCTCCTTATCAACGTACAATAAACAGAAGTTTATTATTTTCAAAAAAATGATTGAATTAATAGGAGATGTAAAAAACAATTAAATTATTAAGAGCTTGTGAGCAACACAGCTTACAATAGATAATCTTTTAAAAATTATTCCAACGCTAAAAAACATGACAGAAGTAACTACACCATCACCGACAACCCTCGCCGATTTTTCAAGTTTCGATTTGCATGGTGCATTGCAACAAGCCTTAACAAAAAATGGTTTTGAAATACCAACACCTGTGCAACAACGTACGATTCCTGCAAGTTTGACACGCCAAAATTTACTCGTCAGTGCAAAAACAGGTAGCGGTAAAACGTTAGCGTTTTTGTTGCCAAGCTTGCATCATCTACTAATCAATCCGAATTATTATGCGGGAACACGGGTGTTAGTTTTGGTACCGACACGCGAATTAGCCCAGCAAATTCATTTGCAATGCCAGCAATTACTCGAAGAAACATCGTTAAAAGTCGCGTTAATTACGGGCGGTGAAGATTTCAAAAAACAACAAAATGCGTTGCGTAAAAATACTGCTGTGGTCATTGCAACACCTGGGCGTATTTTGGAATTGTTAACGCTCGACACCGCGCCGTTTGAAAATTTAGAAACTTTGATTCTCGACGAAGCTGACAGAATGCTGGATATGGGTTTTAGTGAAGACGTTTTAACGATTGCGAAGCAGTGCAATGAAAATTGTCAAACGCTTTTATTTTCTGCGACATTGACACACGCTGGCGTGTTGAAAATGGCGGACAAAGTTCTTAAAAAATACGAGCTGATTGCATTAAATACCTTGCGTGATGAATTGCCACACATTCAACAGCAAATTGTTTTAGCTGACGATAATCCACACAAAGAACAATTGCTTGCGTGGCTGTTACTAAATGAAACATTTGAAAAAGCTCTCGTTTTTTCAAATAGTCGCGCTCAAGCGGATGCACTTTGTGATCCTGTTCGTGCAAAAGGTGTTCGAGCAACTGTGTTACATGGCGACATGGATCAAAAAGAACGTCAGCGTGTGATGAAATTATTTCGTGATGGCGTGGTGAATGTTTTAATTGCGACGGATTTAGCTGCACGCGGTTTGGACATTAAAGGTATTCAACTAGTGATTAACTTTGAAGTACCGCGTAATGGAATTAACTATTTGCATCGGATTGGGCGCACGGGCAGAAGTGACGAAACGGGCTTGACAATTACGCTTGTGAAACACACCGAATGGAATTTGATGGCGGGGATTGAACGCTTTTTACGTCAAAGTTTTATTCGTCGAAATATAAAAGAATTGGAAGGGAAATTCCAAGGTCCCAAAAAATTAAAAGCGTCCGGGAAATCGACTGGCGGTAAAAAGAAAATTGAAACGAAAAAAGAAAAGCCTGAAAAAATCAAAGTGCGTCATCGTGATCAAAAAAATATCGGTAAACGTCGTACGCCTAGCACTGAGAATAACAATGTAGAGGCATAAATATCGAATATTCCGATGGTTGTAGATTGGGGAATTAATAAACATTTTTTAAACAAAAATGTATCCTGATTTAGGATATATCCATCATATTTTACCTATTTCACTTTTTGAGTTTTTTACAATGACAGTTATTACACGATTTGCCCCCAGTCCAACGGGTTATTTACACGTTGGAGGAGCACGTACCGCTTTATTTTCATGGCTTTATGCACGTAAACATGGTGGCACATTTATTCTACGCATCGAAGACACCGATTTAGAACGCTCCACACAAGAATCGGTGCAAGCCATTTTTGACGGCATGGAATGGCTCGGTTTGAATTACAATACTGAACCGACATTTCAAACACATAATTTTCCGCGTTACAAAGCCGTTATTGGGCAGTTATTAGAAACAGATCACGCTTATTATTGTGATTGCAGCAAAGAAGAATTAGAAATTCTGCGTGAACAGCAAATGGCGGCAAAAGAAAAACCCCGTTACAACGGTAAATGCCGTGACGCGGATAAACCGCAAAGCGACAAAACCGTCGTGCGTTTCAAAACGCCTGTTGGTGGTTCGATTACGATTGACGATTTGGTCAAAGGTGATATTACCGTTGCGAATAAAGAACTCGATGATTTAGTGATTGCTCGCACGGACGGTTCGCCAACGTATAATTTAACGGTCGTCGTTGATGATATGGATATGAATATTACGCATGTTATTCGAGGCGACGACCATATCAATAACACGCCTCGCCAAATTAACATTCTGAAAGCGTTAAATGCAAGATTACCTGAATACGCGCATTTGCCGATGATTTTAGGTTCGGACGGCGCGAGATTGTCGAAACGTCACGGCGCAGTCAGTGTGATGCAATTCCGCGACGAAGGTTATTTACCGCAAGCGTTGTTGAATTATTTGGTGCGTTTGGGTTGGTCACACGGCGATCAAGAAATTTTTTCAATCGACGAAATGACTGAATTTTTCGACCTCAAAGACGTGAATGGCGCAGCCTCTACGTTCAACATGGAAAAATTATTGTGGTTGAATCACCATTATTTGATGCACGGCGAACCCGCTGACATCTTGCCACATTTGATTTGGCATTTAGGCACACACGGCATTAATGCTGCAAATGAAAAAGTGGATTTAATAGATTTAATTAAAGCGCAACGTGAACGCTGTAAAACGTTGGTGGAAATAGCAAACGCGAGTATTTATTTTTATCGCGAATTTGAAAATTATGAAGAAAAATCCGCGATAAAAGCGTTTTCAGCAGGCAGCGACAACGTTTTAACGCATCTAAAAAATGCGTTTGCACAGCTTGAACATTGGGAAAAAGAAGCCTTGCATGACGTAGTTAAAAATACTGCCGAAATGTTAGAATTAGGTTTGGGCAAAGTCGCGCAACCTTTGCGTGTCGCGATTTGTGGTTCAGGTGTTTCGCCATCTATTGACATTACGCTTTCATTATTGGGTAGAGAAAAAACGGTGGCGCGTTTGGAACGTGCTATTTCACACATTCAAAGCGTATAAAATGACAAAAATTATAATTTATACGGCACATCGTTGTGGTTTTTGTGTGATGGCAAAACGTTTGTTAGATAGCAAAAATAGCGATTACACCGAAATTAACGTTGATGAACAAGATGGAATGCGTGAAGAAATGATGCGTAAAACTCAACGTCGAACTGTTCCGCAAATTTATATTGGTAATTTTCACGTTGGGGGATTTGACGATTTGAATGCTTTGAACAAGGCTGGGAAATTGGATGCGCTTTTAAAAAATTTGTCAAAGCGCGATGCCGACTATGTTCAAGATTGAAAGCATTTTTAAGTCACTGTGTTGTTTAGATTGAAATTTTGTATAATTTGACACCAAATGGTGTGGCAAAAGCGGTGCATTTTTACTAGACATCTTTCCTAAATAAAGCTGCGCAATAACGGGTTTTGCTAAAAATGATCCCGCTACACTAATCAGGACACAAATTTTTGTAGAATTATCCATCGAAATTAGGTGTCAGAAAATGAAAAAAAATGCTCCCAAAAATATAAAACATCAGATTAAGGCTGGTTTTACTTGGCAACGGTGATTGATTTATTCTCCCGTAAAGTGGTTGGCTGGTCGATGGCAAATCACATGAGAACTATAGTGGACCCTGAAATCCGGACAATAGTTTAAGCTATACTCTGTCGAAAAAAGAGAAGTGGCAAATGAGTGAAAGCAAGCGGAAGATTTTTACAGGATCACAAAAAGCTAAGATTGCCTTGGAAGCGGTTAAAGGCACAAAGACAATCAATGAGATCGCCCAGGAAAACGGAGTCCATCCGACCCAGGTAAGTCAATGGAAAAAGGAATTGATGGACAATGCGGGTAGTCTTTTTG
>BJHG01000097.1 GCA_014191975.1 Methylococcaceae bacterium
CTGATTTCACTTTTAACCACAGTTCTTTTGAACTTTTTTTTGCGCGGATAGGAAACGAGTGATTTGATCGTGACTTACATCACCATCAATCATGGCTGATAATCCTGTCGCCGTCGCATAACCTGCCGCATTACAAATCAAATAATCGCTATACAGTTCGAGATGTTTCATTTTCTTGTTTCAAAAATTGAATTGTAATCTCTATCCTTTTTTTGTCACTGCGTAACATCAGTTACTAACCTTAGCGGGAACAGGCATGATTCAGTAAAATAAACAGCAATTGAAAATGGCAAATAATATGCGGGTTTCAACACAGGAATTTGCCAATGCAGAAAGTATTTTAGCAAATGCTAAAACTCAAATTCCAACCTGTAACGTCACTAACACTGATTTTTCGATGGTCAAGAATGGGACAACTTGTGTTATTACCGTTAAAGTTAATGGCATCGCAAGAACTGAAAGTGCTTACAATGTTATGAGTCAAGTATATTGGAAAGAGTTTATTCAATAATGGCAAATAAAAACGGTTTTACACTTGTTGAATTGCTCGTCGTTGTGGCTATTATTTCGATTACGATGGCAATTGGTTTACCAAGTTTTCAATCAACTATTTCAAGTATCCGATTAACTTCGGTTGCAAATGCAATGGTGAGCGCATTGCAACTGGCACGATTCGAAGCGATAAAACAACGTAAATCAGTTGTTGTCATTAAAAAAACAACATGGGAAAACGGCTGGGATGTTTTTATAGATACCAATGGTAACCATATTCAAAATCTTCCGGCTGAACCAAATTTTGCTACTTTTGATGCACTTAGTTCGACCATCACAGCACCTTATGGAACTGGAAAAGGAACGTATTCAAATTATGTAAGCTATAACGCAAATGGGAGCGCAAATAGCGGTCATTTTATTTTTTGCTCATCTTCTGATTTTCGGTCTGTCGTAATATCTTCGACGGGTCGCGTTCGTGTTGATACAGCAAGTAATTCAAAAACTACTTACGCAACCAGTGGGTGCTGATAAACCTCTATTTTCATCCAGTTTGCGCGGTTTGTTTATCGTCGCGTAAAATACTCTAATTCCTCTACTTTTTAAAACCTTAAAAGCAATAATGACAAAATTCATATTTATAACAGGCGGCGTTGTGTCGTCTTTAGGCAAAGGCATTGCGGCTTCTTCACTCGCCGCAATTTTAGAAGCACGGGGTCTAAAAGTCACCATGACGAAACTCGACCCATACATCAATCTTGATCCTGGCACGATGAGTCCGTTTCAACACGGCGAAGTTTTTGTCACTGAAGATGGCGCGGAAACCGATTTAGATTTAGGGCATTACGAACGGTTTTTAAAAACTACAATGTCGAAAAAGAATAATTTCACGGCGGGTCAAGTTTATGATTCAGTGTTGCGGAATGAGCGACGTGGCGATTATTTAGGTGGGACAGTTCAAGTCATCCCACATATTACCGACGAAATTAAACGTCGTGTTTATGCAAGTGCTGAAGGTATTGATGTTGCGTTAATTGAAGTGGGTGGAACAGTTGGTGATATTGAGTCTTTACCATTTTTAGAAGCAATTCGCCAAATGCGCTTTGAACTCGGTAGCGAACGTTCGTTATTTGTGCATTTAACGCTAGTGCCATATATTCGTAGCGCAGGCGAAATCAAAACTAAACCTACACAACATTCGGTTAAAGAATTACGCGAGATTGGGATTCAGCCCGATGTTTTGATTTGCCGTTCAGAGTTACCTATTCCTAGCAGTGACCGCCGTAAAATCGCGTCTTTTACCAATGTTGAAGAACACGCTGTAATTTCATTGATTGATGCAGACACGATTTATCGTATTCCATTAATGTTACATGAACAAGGTTTAGACGAAATTGTCGTAAGACGCTTGCGTTTAGACGTTCCACCAGCAGACTTACACGAATGGCAAACTGTTTTAGAAGGCATCGCTGTGTCGGAACAAGAGGTGACTATCGCAATCGTTGGTAAATACGTCGAGCATACAGACGCTTATAAATCGATCAACGAAGCGTTAATTCATGCAGGTATTCGCAACCGTTTGAAAGTTAAAATCACTTATATTGATTCTGAATTGATTGCAGACGAAGGCACTACGCGTTTAAAAAATGTCGATGCGATTCTTGTACCAGGTGGATTTGGTGAACGCGGTGTTGAAGGAAAAATTGCAACTGTACGTTATGCAAGAGAAAACAAAGTTCCGTATTTAGGCATTTGTCTAGGAATGCAAACAGCTGCTATTGAGTTTGCACGAAATGTAGCGAATTTAGAAGGCGCACACAGCACCGAATTTTTACCGAATTCACCGCATCCGGTAATTGGTTTAATTACTGAATGGATGGGAGATTGTGGAGATATGCAAACTCGTGATGAAAATTCAGATTTAGGTGGCACGATGCGTTTGGGAAGTCAGCAATGCAGATTATTACAAGATACATTGGCATTTTCGGTTTATCAAAAAGATGTGATTACAGAACGTCATCGTCACCGCTACGAATTCAATAATCAATATATTGAAAAATTAGAATCTTACGGCTTACGTTTTTCTGGGAAATCAATTGATGGGCGTTTAGTTGAAGTGATTGAAATACCAGAACATCCTTGGTTTATTGCTTGCCAATTCCACCCTGAATTTACGTCAACGCCACGTCGTGGACACCCTTTATTTACTGGCTTTGTACAAGCCGCCTTTGAACATAGAAGATAAAAATGAAATTATGTAATTTTGAAGTTGGTTTAGAGCAGCGATTTTTTTTAATTGCAGGAACCTGTGTAATTGAAAGCGAACAAATGACAATAGACACGGCTGGCTATTTGAAAGAGCTTACTGACCGTTTAAGAATTCCATTTATTTATAAATCTTCATTTGATAAAGCGAACCGTTCTTCACACGAAAGTTTTCGTGGTTTAGGTGTTGAAAAAGGGCTAGAAATTTTAGAAAAAGTGAAAAAACAAATAGGTGTACCTGTTTTAACGGATGTTCATGAAGACACACCACTTGCTGAAGTTGCATCTGTCGTGGATATCATGCAAACGCCCGCGTTTTTATGTCGTCAAACTAATTTTATTCAAGCCGTTGCCGCGCAAAATATTCCTGTCAATATTAAAAAAGGGCAATTTCTCGCGCCTTGGGATATGGTGAATGTGGTCAATAAAGCTAAAGCGACCGGTAATAATCAAATTATGGTATGTGAACGCGGTACCTCGTTTGGTTATAACAATTTAGTTTCTGATATGCGCTCATTAGCGGTTATGCGTGAAACACAGTGTCCAGTGGTTTTTGATGCGACGCATTCGGTTCAATTACCTGGTGGGCAAGGAACTTCTTCGGGTGGTCAACGTGAATTTGTACCAATTTTGGCACGTGGGGCAATTGCAGTTGGAATTTCGGGATTATTTATGGAAACACATCCAAATCCTGCTGAAGCATTAAGCGATGGTGCGAATTCGTTAAAATTAAGCGAAATGGAAGGGCTTTTAGAAACGTTGTTAGCGTTAGATGACGTGGTGAAAAGACCCTCTTTTGGCTTATGATTTTTTTAAATTAACCCATTTTAAAACCTATCACAAAACCACCTGTCGCGCTTACACCTTTTACAGTGAAGCGTGACAACCGATCTAATAAAAAATCACTCGAATCTTTTGCCGCAGAAGCAGCAATGTCTGTAGCGTGTAAAAGTTGCGTATCCGTAATATTCACAACACCATAATATTCTGCAATAAACAACATTACTACAACTCCACCACTCAAAAATAATGCTATGCGAAGCATTTTTTTTGCAAAATATCCAACTGTTAACCCCAAAAGAAATGGTGTACCAACATTGTCAATTAAAGAAGGCGTGGAAAAAATGTCTTTATTTTCCATATTTTAGATTAATTAATGCTGCCTTATTTTG
The DNA here is from genome assembly GCA_014191975.1 of Methylococcaceae bacterium. Classification (GTDB taxonomy): domain Bacteria; phylum Pseudomonadota; class Gammaproteobacteria; order Methylococcales; family Methylomonadaceae; genus UBA10906. The sequence continues at coordinate 3,930 of BJHG01000097.1, forward strand.
TAATAGCAGGAATTGCAGTCACTGGTTCTACAGAAGGAGGTGCCGCATCAGAAAATAAAATATCCACTTTAATTTTTTCAATAGTTTTATCGCCAATTCCAGAAACCTTGTTTAAATCATCAAGTGTTTTGAGCTCACCATTTTTGGTTCGGTAATCAACAATTATTTGAGCTTTTTTCAAACCAATATTTGCTAAAGAATCGGCAATCGTGTGGGCATCGGCATTGTTAATATTCACGGGTGAAGCAAAGACATTTACAGAAAATAAAATAGTTAAAGCAAGTAATAATTTTTTCATAGAGAAAAACCTTTAAATGTTAGAAAATAATGTGTCATATTAATCAAAATAATCTTTTAATACAAACAAAAAAGCCCAAAATCTGTTGATTTTGGGCTTAGTTGTAAAGATAAGAGCTTGGCGATTCTCTACTTTCGCATGGCAAACTGCCACACTATCATCGACGCTAAGCGGTTTCACTTCCGAGT
>BJHG01000098.1 GCA_014191975.1 Methylococcaceae bacterium
TTTTTTATCATTCAAATTTGTTGGGTAACGCTTAATCTTCTTGGATCGATTCTTTTTCATTGTGGAAAATTGCGGATTCTTCTACATTTCAGCCCTTTTTTCCACTTTTAAAACACGCACTGAGAGTTTTATCGCACTTATATCTGAATAGTCTTTAAAAGTATATCTTTGCATTAGTGACAAATTTATTGCATAAATTGTGGTAATCCCGAAATAATTGTTTTTAGTTGTGGCATGGCATCTTTTAAGTAATGTTGCTTTTGGTGTTACATTTGCTCTGATGTTAAAATTTTATTTACTTTTCAAAATCAGCCAACTAAAACTTATGCAAATCATTGACACCTTAATTCATGCACGTTGGATTATTCCTATTGAACCGACAAACCTCGTTTACGAACATTACAGTTTAGCCATTCACGAAGGTAAAATTTTAGGATTATTACCAACTGAACTCGCTATTTTGACTTATCACAGCGACAACATTATTGAGTTGAAAACCCACGCGCTCACGGCAGGTTTCATCAATGCCCACACGCATGCCGCAATGACTTTAATGCGTGGCATTGCGGATGATTTAACGTTAATGGATTGGTTACAAAATCACATTTGGGTTTTAGAAAATAAATGGATGAGTGAAGAATTTGTTCGTGACGGCACAGATTTAGCAATTGCTGAAATGCTACGCGGCGGCACAACGTGTTTTAACGATATGTATTTTTTTCCTGATGTTGCGGCTCAACGAGCAATTAAACATGGGATGCGTGCCAGCTTGGGATTGATTGTGATTGATTTTCCAACTGTTTGGGGCGAAAACAGCGACGAATACATTCAAAAAGGTTTGTCGTTACATCACAACTTAAAAACACATGAATTGATTACAACGCCTTTTGCACCACACGCGCCTTACACGGTTTCAGATGAACCACTTAAACGGATTAATGAATTAGCGCAAGATTTGAAATTACCTGTCCATATTCATCTACACGAAACCGCGTATGAAATTGAATCTGCGTTGGCACAAAATGGTGAGCGTCCTATGGAGCGCTTGAAAAATTTAGGATTGATAAACGATTCATTGATTGCAGTTCATGCGACGCAATTAAGCAACGACGAAATCCAATTACTTGCCGACTCTGGCGCGAGTATTGTGCATTGCCCAGAATCGAATTTAAAATTAGCGAGTGGTTTTTGTCCTGTCGCAAAATGTTTAGCAGCTGGAATCAATGTCGCACTTGGAACAGATGGCGCGGCGAGTAATAACGATTTAGATATGTTGGGCGAAATGCGAACTGCCGCGTTAATTGGTAAAGCGGTTGCCAATGATGCAAGTGTAATTCCGGCCATGACAGCATTACGCATGGCAACGATTAACGGTGCAAAAGCATTGGGTTTAGAAAATAAAATCGGTTCACTTGAAATCGGCAAATCCGCCGACATTATTGCGATTGATTTGAGCGATTTGGAAACTCAGCCATTGTATTGCCCAATTTCACAAATCGTTTATGCCGCAAGTCGTCATCAAGTTACGGATGTTTGGGTTGCTGGTGAACAGTTATTAACGTCACGCCATTTAACAACCTTTGATTTAAAAGAATTAAAAGAAACTGTTGAAAAATGGCGTGTGCGTTTGATTCAACCAACACAAGCATAAATGCCATCAGCGTTCCGCCAATAGCCCTTGTAATCCATGCCGTAACCAAAAACATAACGGTCTTGGACAGGTAAACCAATAAAATCTGCCGTTATCGGTTTTGATTGCGACAGCTTTTTATCTAATAAAACAGCGGTATAAACTGAATTCGCGCCCTGTTCAATGCAATAATCATAAATTGATGCCAAGGTAATTCCTGCATCTAAAATATCATCGACCAATAAAATAGTACGATCTTTCAAAGATGTGCGTGGTTTTGTAATCCACTCAACGTCTGTTCCGATAGTTTTATTTTGATAACGACTCGCGTTAATAACATCTAGGGTGAGTGGCATCGTTAAACGTGTCAACAATTGCCCCGCTACTACTAATCCACCATTCATAACCGCCAAAACTAATGGATTCCGATCTGCAAGCAATGGGTTAATTTGTTGCGCCATTAAATCTAACGCTGTTTCAATTTCAGCTTTACTGTGGAGTAATTCAGCGGTTGCACGAATAGTTTCAATTTCATTTTCCATAAAAATCTCAAAAGTTAATTAATGTGTTTCATTCGAAAGTGTCCATTGCGTCCAATTACTCGATAATTGCCATTGTGAATTTAAAATCACCTGGGTTTGCAGTGGCAAAGGTAATTCTGAATCTTCAAAATCAATCTTAATATCTACCAAATACAGCGCATTTGGCAACAATTTAGACTTTTGAATTACGGGCAGATTTCGGATTGTTGCCATGCCATCTAAAGCCGCAGTTAATGTAGAAAAATTCGAAACTATATGCGTATTTTCATTCCTAACTCGATACATTTTCAGCAATGCGTGATATTGCAAACGGTAACGGATTTCGTGCTTTTCTTCGGTTTTATCAAACCAAAAATTACGTCGTTTTTTTACTTTAATTTTAATGTTCCAAAATAATGGCACACCATTTTTTAAGGCTTCGGTGGCTTGTTCACTAAAGTGATAATCCAAATCAGCGGCTAAAACGTATTCGTCATTTTGCAACATAGTGTCAACCTGTTTCACGCGAGTTTCATATTCGTTAGCGTAAACCGAATTGAAAAAAATCAAGCACATCAAGAAAAAAATGGGGCGACTATTCCAAAACACCATCAACATAAAACCAACATCCTGCTATTTTTTTGAATCGACTCACTTCGTGTAGCACACGCATTTGAGTGTTTTCAAAGTAAAACGCCTTAAACTCGACGCGCCCTTTTTCATCTTTTGCACTGCCTTTTTTAGTTCGTAAGATTTCCAGATTTTGCCAAATTACATTTTCTTGTGAAAAACATAGAGATTTTGGGCGCGTACTTTTGTACCAAGTTGACAATAAATAATCAGCATTTTTTAAAACATACGCGCTATAACGTGATCGCATTAAGGTTTTAGCAGTTGGTGCAAGTTGGGAGGCATTATGAAACGGTTCACAACAATTGCTGTAATTTAGAGATGAATCACAATGACAAATTAACGAATTCACAATTTTAAAAGAATAAGCCGTCAATAGGTGATGACGCACTGGCAAAACGCTTACGCGGCATTCGACCCGCTAAAAATGCTTCGCGTCCAGCTTGAATGCCTTTTCGCATTGCGGAAGCCATTAAAATCGGATTTTTTGCTTCGGCGATTGCCGTATTCATTAACACTCCGCCACAACCTAATTCCATTGCCAACGCAGCATCAGAGGCAGTTCCAACGCCTGCATCAACTAAAATTGGGATGTTTGCATTTTCGACAATCGTTAAAATATTGTACGGATTACGAATGCCTAAACCTGAACCAATTGGTGCAGCTAGGGGCATCACGGCAACACAGCCCATTTCTTCTAAACGTTTCGCTGCAATCGGATCGTCATTGGTATATACCATAATTTCAAAACCTTCACGCACCAAAATTTCAACAGCAATATAGGTTTCTGCTACATTTGGGAATAACGTTTTTTGATCGGCTAACACTTCGAGTTTTACCAAATTATGCCCACCCAGTAATTCACGTGCTAATCGACACGTTCGCACCGCTTCTTCTGCGCTGTAACAACCTGCAGTGTTTGGTAAAATCGTATATTTGTCTGGCGAAATTACATCAAGCAAATTGGGTTCACCAGCATTTTTTCCGATATTTGTGCGACGAATTGCCACCGTGACAATTTCTGCGCCACTCGCTTCAATCGCTAAACGTGTTTCTTCTAAATTTTTATATTTCCCCGTGCCTACCAATAAACGTGATTGATAACGTTTGCCAGCAATTAAAAATGAATCATCCTGTCCGCCGCCAATCGCGTGAACAATTTCTAATTTGTCATTCGTATTCAAAACTTGCGTCGCAAAATTTTGAAATGGCAAAATTTCTTCGTTTAATTCGAGTGCAATTTTTTTATGGGTTAAATCTAATTCCGCAACTAGGTTTGCAACGGTAAAATTCTCAGCAACTTCACGACTGTCACCGTTGATATAAATCATCATATTTTCATGGCTCCAAATAATTTTTTAATGGGTAGTGTTTTCTTTACTTACTGATGTTACGCAGCTTGAAGTTTAGCTAATTCAGCATAAGCCATTTGAGTTGCACGAATGAGTAGTTTCGCACGCAAAGCAAAATAGTTAAGCTGATGTTTAATCTTCAAACATTCCAATTTGAAGAACCCATAAATCGACATAAAAACGTGATTGTTTTGTGTTGTCATAGTGCGAGTGGGTGATTTTGTTAAGCCCAAATTCGATTTTAACGA
>BJHG01000099.1 GCA_014191975.1 Methylococcaceae bacterium
CTATCAATCAACGAAAACACTTGTTCTTTGTAAGGCTCAAGTTCAACGGGTAATGCGGCTAATTGCTCAGATTGTTTCGCTTCATGATAACTTTCAGCAATACCGTCTTTGTCGTCGGTGTAATCGTTTTTGATTAAGTATTTGTAAATCTGCTTTGCTATTTGAGGTGTGACTTCTACGTTGCCCGATTCTGTTACCAGTACCTTGCCAACAAAGTATTTCTCATCTGCAATGCGTGGGCGTTCCGATAAGGTTTCGCTAATATCTTTTTGTAATGCCGCCACGAAATCTTGATAACTTTCACTCGCAACAACCGTTAAAACATTGATGTCATGCACCGTCGCAGGGTCATCCATTCGGTCGCCATGTTTGTTGACGGCTAATCGCAAACCTCGTCCGACTTCTTGGCGACGTGAAATACTGTTATCGCTGTGTTTCAACGTGCAAATCACAAAGACATTTGGATTATCCCAACCCTCACGCAAAGCAGAATGCGAGAAAATAAAGCGCGTGGGTTCTTCAAACGACAGCAACCGTTCTTTGTCTTTCAAGATTAAATCGTAAGCGTCAACATCATCGGTTTCCGATGAACGTTTGCCTGTCATAGGGTCAACTAATCGCTTCGTTTTTTTGTCGATAGAAAAGTAACCGTTGTGCGTTTTGGCTGCCGTAATGCCACGCAAATAATCGGTGTAAGCCTTGTCGTCTAACGTGCCGAGGTCATTTACTTGCTCGTCATATTCTTCCTCGAACATTTGAGCGCATTCACCAACGCCTTCACCGCTCTCATCGTAGCAACGGTATTTCGCTACTTCGTCGATGAAAAATAAGGTTAAAACTTTGATGCCTTGACTGAATAACACGCGCTCTTTTTGAAGGTGTGCTTTTATTGCTTCTCGAATTTGAATACGGCGCAACGTCGGTTCAGTCACATCGCCCGTCGCTTCTTCAACGCCCAATTGTTCGCCGTTGGTGAAGCTAATCACACCTGCATTCCAGTCAATCTCACTGACCACAAAACCTTTGTATTGCTCCAAGCCGTTCGACAGCTCAAACAAGTTATCGTTTTTGTTAATTTTGCGAACAATACGTTTAATGCCGTTAGCTTGCTTAACTTCAAATTCCAAGCGTGCCACAGGTGGTTTGTGGGATTTTTCAATATCGATAAGATACAAATACGCTGTCGTTCCTGTTAGCCCTTTGACGCTGATGCCATTAACCGCAATCTTTTTCACCAGTTTTTGATTGCACGCATCGAGCGCATCTAAACGGTGAATTTTGTTGTAAGTAGTTTTATGCGTCGCTGAATAACGCAACATCGCCAACGGTTTGAAAGCAACAAATGAATCCAGCGTTTTACCTCCTTCCATTTTCTGTGGCTCATCAAGAATCAGAATCGGACGATTTGCCGCAATAACATCAATCGGTTTGCGTGATTGAAAATCATCTAAGGCTTCGTAAATACGGCGGTTATCTTTCCCAGTGGCGTTGAACGCTTGCACGTTTATGACCATGATATTCAGTCCCGCATCGGACGAAAAATTCTCAAGGTTGTGCAGTTGCTTCGAGTTGTAAATGAAAAACCGTGCTTTCTTGCCGTAACTCTCCAAGAAATGCTCAGCGGTAATGTTGAGTGATTTATAAACGCCTTCTCGAATCGCAATGCTCGGCACAACGATGATGAACTTGCTCCATCCGTAACGCTTGTTGAGTTCAAAGGCGGTTTTGATGTAGCAATACGTTTTGCCCGTACCTGTTTCCATCTCAACATCAAGATTCACGGTGCAGATTTTAGTGCTTTCCAGTTTGAACGAACGCGGTAAATTGTGTTGCTGTTGCAGGTTTTGGATGTTTTCCAAAACCTGAGCATCACTGATTTTAATGTCGCCATTTTTAAAACCCGATTCCTTGAACAATGACGACTGGTCGGCTTGACCTGCAATTAACCCCGTATCGATTCGGTAGTTGATGCCTGTTTGATGTGGCTGACCCGCAAAGCAATTCACGACTGCTTCAACTGCCGCAGTTTGATAGGCTTGTTGTTTAAATTTGAGTTTCAAAATAATACCTAAATCAGGTTGCTGAATTTAATTTTCATTGCGCCAAACGTTCAATAAACGCTTCCGCTTCTTTGTCGTCTAAAAAGTCGTTTTCGCTTTTTGCTTGTTTGCAGTCTAAGTAAAATGACAGGTCTTCAAAATGCTTTTCCGTCACTTCGCCGTTCTTCCAAACAACCGCGTAATGTCCTAAACGCTGTTTTTTATCTAGGGTTTTCGTGACAGCAGATTGCAATGCAGAAAGAACCGTCAACGCTTCTGCGCTGGGTGGTCTATGGGTTATGTTCATTAGTGGCATTCCCGATAAGGAGCTGATAAAAGTCGTCGTGGGCAATGTTGCATTCGTGTTCTTGTTGTTCAAACACTAATTCAGGCGTTTCTTCGCTATTGAGAAAACAAAAGCAGTTATCAACGCAATGACGATATTCATAAAACAAGTTGTACAAACTTCGAGGAAAGCGACGTTTAATCGCTTCAGTTGGGATATTGTGACCACCGTGCGCTACTCGTTCGGCTACACGTTTGATAGACATTTCAACGTTTGGCAATGCCAAGTACAGCAAATTAACTTGCCAGTTTTCGTTATGTAGTCGTTTGATTAGTTTCAAATAACCGCGCCCTGATAAGGTCGTTTCAAAAGCAAAGTTTTCGCGGCGTGAAATTCGAGTTTCAATTTCATTCAGAAAGATTCGACTGGCGGCAACTAATTCGCGTTCTGGAGCAAGCGGCGACAATCCTGCCGCAATTAAATCTGCATTGATAAACTGCTGACAATCCGTAAATTTTGACAAGTATTCAAGCGCGAAAGTAGTTTTTCCCGCACCATTAACGCCTGCAATAATCCAACACGTTGGCTTTTGATTCATTGGAACTAAATCGTCTTAATTTCAGTCATTGGCGAAATCGTTTTAAAAATCTGCTCAACGTTAATTTTCACGCTATCGTTTGCAAAACCACCGTCACAGAAAACAGCGCGTAACGGTTTGATTTTCGCCAGCTCTTTGATGAACGATTCGCTCACGCCTTCGGCTCTATCAAAACATGCCACAATCGCATCAACCGCCACCACAAAAACCGTTTTGCCATCAATCGTTTGACGTTCAATCGGCAACGTTAAATCCACGCCCCAATCCAGCAACACTTGAAACAATAAATCCTCGTCGCTACGGTCATCTTTGATGTTGTTGATGAACAAATGCAAATCGTCTTTGTTAATCGCATCAGGCGAATAATAAACCTCGTTCATGTTTGAACTATCGACTTTCAACACCCGAAAACCAATGTCTAAATCTGTCGCGGTGAGCGCGTTATCCGTTTTTATTTTTTGACCCGCACGACGGATACGTTCTTTGCCAATGTCGGCAATGGTTTTGTAACCCGCTTTGAAAGCCTCTGATTTTTCGTCACACGCTTCGGGGATTTGCACCATGATAAATTTGCGCTTGCCGCCGTCTTCGGCGTTGAGTTGCATCACAGCGTGGGCGGTTGTGGCTGAACCTGAGAAGAAATCTAGGATTATGTCGTTTTCATCTAACTCGACTAATTCAAGCATGAATTTGATGAGTTTCAAGGGTTTCGGAGTTTGAAATACATCTTCTGGTATCATTTTTAAAAGTTCGTATTTTGCTTGTCTGTTATGTCCAGTTTTATCGAGGTCAATCCAGAGTGTTGACGGCGGCAAACCTTCCATATCCAAGAGATATGTTCGCCTTCTAATGGATTTTTCATTGTCTGTAAATATAATTTCTCCTGACTTTATTTTTTCATTCATAACTGTTTTTGACCATCGCCAACCATTTTTGGGCGGGGAAATAACAACTCCAGAAGGTGACACTAAATCATAAATTAGGTTTTCTCTGTAATTTGGTGAATTCAGCGGATTACCATCGAAATATGAACCACGAGGGTCGTTATCAGGGTTTTTAAAATGTCCACGTTTTGAATCGTCATTTAGTTTTTCAGGTTGCCAATCGCTATCTTTGGCATAGATTAGCGTGTGATTATGGTCTGTAGAAAATCTTTTCGCGTCATTATTACTATTGTCTTTTGAACGCCAAATTGCATTGGCAATAAAATTAGCTTCACCAAAAACCTCATCACACAACCGTTTTAAATTCGCCTGTTCGTTGTCATCAATCGAAATAAAAATCACCCCATCATCACGCAACAAATTCCGCGCTAATTTCAAACGCGGATACATCATCGAAAGCCAATCCGAATGAAAACGCCCGTTGGATTCGGGATTCGCCGTTAAACGATTGCCTGATTCGTCTTTTTGGTTGGAACGTTGCAAATAGTCAGCGG
>BJHG01000100.1 GCA_014191975.1 Methylococcaceae bacterium
GGAAAGAAATGTACTATTGATTTCATTAAAAACTCGGACATTGCTTTTGATGCTCATCTTCCAAAATGGAATTATCGTGTCGTTTTAAATCATTGCTAATTCGGGATGTTATTTTTGACTGTATCCTAAATGGTTTCATCTGATGAAAAAATTTTACACATAAATGATTGTTCTAAGTTTGAGCTTAATTTTGGAATTATGTAATTTCTTAACCGATGGTTTGCTACAGATTTATATTCTGTGTTGTCAAACAAAACGTTTCTTTCGTCGGATGACCATTTTCTTAATCCAGTAGAAAAATGACCTTTATCGCTGTTTTTATCAACAATCGATATTGTTAATAAAACTTCTGCTCCACTAAATAATTTAGATGGTCTTTCTGCATAATTGCTCTGCCAAGTTGAAGTATTTTTTAGAAAAATACTTTGTAAATTTGCCATTCGTTGTTTGCAAACGAGGCTAATAGGAACGATAAAACCTTGTTTGCCAAAATTATTTAATAATTTCAAAGACACTTCGATTACAAACGCATACAAATTCCCACAGCTTTCGGTTTCATAATTTTTAATTAGGTAATCGCTTTTAACTTTCGAGTATTCGACATAAGGCGGATTGCCGATAATGACATCGAAGCCGCCGTTATTGATGATATGAAAAAATTCGGTGAACCAATGAAACGGTTGATGCGACGATTTCCACGCGGCGAGTTTTTCGTTATCGATGCCATAATCACGCGCCAAAAAGAAATCTAACGATTCTTTGATTTCAGCCAAACGGTCTTTAATGTTTTGTTTATCGGCGTGCAACCCGACGGAATTATTGAGCAATTGATTTGCTTTATAGCCGCGCAAAACGCCTTGTAATTCTTCAATCATGCCGTCGATTAAAACCATCGAATCATCGACCACCATTTTCACTTGCCCGTTGATGTCGCATTCGAAGGCGGTTTTAATTTGTTGATGGGTGGTATAACCGATGAGCGTATTGCCGCAACGGATATTAAAATCAATATCGGGCAGCGGTTCTAAACCGAGATTGGGGAGTTTAGGACTAGCTTTAGCAGTTGCGGCTAGTTTTAGAAACAGACGTAATTTAGCGATTTCAACCGCTTCGGGCATGATGTCCACACCGTAAAGATTGTTGAGAATAATTTTTTTGTAAATCCAATAAGTGGGATTTTGATGTTTGTCGATGTCGCTGATAATGTCCTGAAAACTTTTAAAACTATTTAGTTTTTCTGGGTCAATAAATTCGCGCATTCGCTTGATGCACACTTCGTAAAGTGGTTCTAAGATGTTCAGTGCCGCAAACAAAAATGCACCACTGCCACAGGCTGGGTCAAGAATCGTAATTTTTTCGATGGCGTTATAAAACGCTTCAATAAAATCTGAACCTTCGTAAAACTCAAGCGCGTCTTGAGCAAATTGGCGAATGTTTAAATTGTAAGTAATGAAATCGTTTAGCTCTGTAATTTCACCGTTTTTTAACTTTGTTTTCAGTTCCAAATAACGTTGACGACGGGCAATCGTTTCACGCCAAATTTCAATTGGCAATCCGAAGTTTTCAGGTGTAGGTGAATTCCAATCTTTGCGACGTTCTAACAAATTTGGCAACGTAGCATCAATGCCAATCTCAATATTTTCAGGAATGTCTAAAACGTCACAGCCTTTTTTTAACTGCGTCGTAAATGTAACGGTCGGGCGAATCTTTCAATAATTGCCATAAACTGCTGTCAGATTTAAACGCATTAGCACAGTCGGTTTTTGCCTTATCAAACAAGAACGGAATGATAGTGTTTTTGCTGATATATTCGGTAATGTCTTCTTTGGTGTAATACGCGCCCATTGCAGCGCGGTCGTTGATGTATTTCTCGAAAATATAACCAATTACATCAGGATTGATTTCATTGCCTTTTGCATTTATTCCGTTATCTAAATGCCATTGATATTGGTCGAAGAAATCAAACAATTGCGTGAATGCAGAATCCGTAATTTGAATATCAGCGTTACCGCTTTCGAGTTCATGAACATCAAACAAACCGCCATTTAAATACGGCACGTTGCCAATTAACGCGATAAGTTCTTTATCGTTTTTATGTTCTTTGCCTAAACCATTATGAAAAAACGCGAGTAAAAAGTTTCGGTAAAATGAATAAAATTTATCCTCACCTTGAACTTGTTGAATTCGATTTAATTTTGTTTGCAGGTAATTCACATCGTCATCAAGAAAACTTTTTTTCTGAATGAAGTAAATGAACATCAAGCGATTCATCATCAATGACGCATACCAACGTTGATGCTCAGGATTTTCCAATCCTTGAATCAATGCCATAAAGGCAGCGTGTTGTTTTTTGAAATGGTCGTAAAACTTTTTAGTCGTTTTTTCGGTGTTGGTATTGAAGCTATTATCGATACGGTCAGTAACATCGATTAGAGTAATCCCAGCTTCTTCTTCAGCAATCGTAAAAAGAATTCCCTGTAATTTTGAAAGCAATAAATCAGGTTCTTGGTGGCTGTAATACTCAACTTCTTTGTATTGAATCGGTTTGTTAAGTTCTTTAACTGCGATTTGCCAAATTTGTTTTTTAGCATTGAAATAAATAATCAAATGCCCGCGATGAAGTAAATCGATATGTTGAGCAATTTTTTTACGTTCAAGTGCGTTTGGTAAAACGGTAGCCTCACAAACAAAAACTAAAAAGCCACGTTTTTCAGCAATTGCAGTTAATGTTGTACCGTCGATAAGAATCGGTTTTTTTAAACTGGGGTTATCCCACCCTAATCCATATCCATCAAATAATGCTTTAAATTCAAATTTCTGAATGTGTTTGCGTAGTTTTTCGAGATTCAATTTTGCCACGTTAAAATCCTTGTTTTGGCGATTAAGCTATTTGAATGATTTGATTAAGTCGTTCACAGACTTGAACGAAAAGGGCGTTGTCTAATTTTTTTAATGGGTGCGATGTAGCGCGACGAATGCGCCAATCAAAAGATTTGGGTTGATGGCAAAGTACATAACTGGTTTTATCAACTTTACGCCCTGACGCTTTACCCACAGCAACAGCAAAAGGATTATCGGCGTTATATTCTGCCGTCGTCATTGGCAAGCCTATTACGAGAGACGTTTTATCATTAAAACTTTGCGGGGATAAAACTAAAAACGGGTGAACATCGCGCATTTCCTGACCCACTTGCGGATTGCAGTCTATCCAAATAATTTCTTGTCGTTCTGGAATCCAAACACTGGTATTTTTTACCATTGTTCCGCGCCTAGTCGATGAGGCGTTATCATCATTTCGCCACCGTGTTGTTGTGGGTCGAACAAAGCTAAACGTTCTTCAAGTGTTAAAGATTTTTCAGCAACAGGTGTGATAATAATTTGGTGATTAACCACTTCTATTTTGACGCGCTGATGAGCTTTTAAATGGGCTTCCCGCGCAATAGCTAAAGGTAAACGCACACCTAAATTATTTCCCCATTGTTTTATGTCCAACGTTACATCCGTCATAATAAACTCCTGAATTCAATGTTTAAATTGAAGTATAAACATTGTGTAACATTAAACAAGCCCTAATGAACAAATGACACTGGGTTGTTTTTGTTCAATGTCTTTTAATTCGATGCGACACCACTTCCCTTCATCTCGCAAATGTAATACAGAAGCGGCTAATTGTTCATCACTTAATCCAATTTTGAACTGACGGCTTAACGTATCGCGTGCCACTTCTTGCAATGGATAATGATAGATTTCATCGATGGCTTTTTTTATATCATCGTTTTGGTACATATCACCGCGATAACGTTCATGGTAATCTTTTAATCGATGATAAGTTTGATAACGTGCGCTGGTTTTTTTACCCAATTGTCCGCCACTCACACCTGAATCTATGTCATGAATAATGTCAATTCCCCGCTCGATTAAATCATGATGATTATCTGCGCGTGTGGCGATAGGTGTATCGATTGAACAAGCCGCTGCATTCAAAATGGCATATTGAGATTGCGTAATAATGTTCCCGTCATCATCTAACCACGTCAAAACATCGTTATCATTGGTTGTTTTTGCATAAACGATAACACCTGTTTTAGATGGCTCACTTGCATCTTTTGAGCTATAAACTACATCAGGAAGTTTAGGGATTATTTTGGCTAATTTCGAATTGGCATCTGTAGCATTGTTCCAAATTTGTAACGCATAAGACGGTAAATCAATATCGGTGTCTTCTAGGTCTTCTAAAATACCACGTTTCTCACTGTACAAGTCGTGGATATTGACAGGATCGCCATC
>BJHG01000101.1 GCA_014191975.1 Methylococcaceae bacterium
GTGTTATCCACGCCTGTCTTTCCGCTATAGGCTGATTCCAGACTTTTTTTTAAGCCAATCTAATTCCATATTCAACTGCCCAATTTTGGCATACAGCCGATCCGGATCGCTCTGTGCATTGACAGGCTTGGGACCCCGTTTACCTTCAAAAAGACTACCCGCATTGTCCATCAATTCCTTTTTCCATTGACTTACCTGGGTCGGATGGACTCCGTTTTCCTGGGCGATCTCATTGATTGTCTTTGTGCCTTTAACCGCTTCCAAGGCAATCTTAGCTTTTTGTGATCCTGTAAAAATCTTCCGCTTGCTTTCACTCATTTGCCACTTCTCTTTTTTCGACAGAGTATAGCTTAAACTATTGTCCGGATTTCAGGGTCCACTATAAACATTATGATTGTGTCCATTTGACATGATCAAATCAAGGTACGTCTTTTAAATTGCTCTTTCCAAAGATAATTTTAGGTTGAGTTCATCTTCGTTGATGACAAAAATTACCTGTACAAAAAAAATTATTTCCCCCTGATTTATTATCAATTTAACTTTTCATAGTTAACGCGATCCTTTTTCTAGGGACATCAACTTCGGTTACTGTAACGGTTACAACATCACCTGTTTTGACAATTTCACGCGGGTCTTTAACAAATTTATCTGCCAATTGCGAAATATGAATTAAACCATCTTGATGAACCCCAACATCTACAAATGCACCAAAATTAGCTACATTTGTTACAACACCTTGCAAACGCATCCCCACTTCTAAAACTGATATTTTTTCAATACCGACCTTGAACTCAACACTTTTAAATTCAGGGCGAGGGTCACGACCCGGTTTTTCTAACTCTTGTAAAATATCTGCAACAGTAGGTACGCCAAAATGTTGAGTAGTAAAATTAGCGGCATCCAAACCACGTAAAAAGGCAGTGTGCCCGATTAAATCTCGAATAGATTTGCCTGTTTGTTTAATTATTTTTTCAACTACAGGATATGCTTCAGGATGAACCACCGAAGCATCGAGTGGATTATCACCATTCATAATTCGTAAAAAACCTGCCGCTTGTTCATAGGCCTTGTCACCTAGACGGGGAACTTTTTTGAGTTGTGAGCGATTTTTAAAAGCCCCTTTTTCATTTCTAAACGCAACGATATTTTCACTCACACTTGCTGATAAACCTGAAACTTGTTTGAGCAATGAAACTGACGCGGTATTCACATCAACGCCAACTTTATTCACGCAATCTTCCACAACGTTGTGTAGCATTTTCGCTAAGTGCGTTTGATTAACATCGTGTTGATATTGCCCCACACCAATGGCTTTTGGATCTATTTTTACCAATTCCGCCAATGGATCTTGCAAGCGTCGTGCAATTGAAATTGCACCACGAATCGAAACATCTAAATTGGGAAATTCTTTTGATGCGAGTTCCGAAGCGGAATAAACCGATGCACCTGCTTCTGAAACCACAATTTTATTAAATTTTAGTTCTGTATGATGTTTCAACACATCAGCCACTAAAGCATCCGTTTCACGCGAAGCGGTGCCGTTTCCGATACTGACAAGTTCAACGCCATATTCTGCAATGAGTTTTGCCAACTTTGAAATTGAACCATTCCAATCATTACGCGGTTGATGAGGGTAAATGGTATCAATAGCAACCACCTTCCCCGTTTTATCAACAATGGCTACTTTTACACCTGTTCGAATACCAGGGTCTAAACCCATTGTGACTTTTGCACCAGCAGGCGCGGCAAGTAATAAATCTCGTAAGTTGTAAGCAAATACTTTAATGGCTTCGGTTTCAGCCGCTTCACGGAGTTGGTTTTTTAAATCCACTGCCACGCGGTTAAATAACTTACTTTTCCACGCTAATCGAGCCGTTTCAGCAAGCCAGATATTGGCGGGTTGAAAATTATCCTGGATATTTAATTGACGAGCCACTTTTTGCACACCTAATTCATTCCCCACTTTTTCGTCTTGCGCGGGTTGTAAATTTAGTGTCAAAAATTCTTCATTGTGACCCCGCAGCATTGCCAAGATACGATGTGATGGCATTTTTTGTAACGGTCCACAAAAATCAAAATAATCTTTAAATTTAGCTGCTTCAGATTCTTTTCCCTTAACAACTTGAGCGTGCATGACACCTTGCTGCCAAACTTGTTCTCGTAAATCAGCCAATAATGACGCATTTTCGGATAATTCTTCCATCATAATTTGGCGTGCGCCCTCTAATGCAGCAGCAACATCAGCAACGCCTTTTTCAGTATTGACATATTTTATTGCTAATTCCTCAGGTGAAATGTTGCGATTTGCCAAAATATCATGGGTCAACGGCTCTAATCCTGCTTCACGGGCAATCTGGGCTTTTGTTCTACGTTTAGGTTTAAACGGTAAATATAAATCTTCAAGGAGTGTTTTCGTTTCTGCTCCATTAATAGCTAATTCAAGTGCACATGTTAATTTATCTTGCGAGCGAATACTCTCTAAAATTACTGTTCGTCTAGCAGCAAGATCCCGCAAATAACTCAGGCGCTCCTCAAGTAAACGCAGTTGAGTATCGTCCAAGCCGCCCGTCACTTCTTTTCGATAACGTGCAATAAATGGAACTGTTGATCCGTCATCTAAAAGGGTGACTGCGGCGTTTATTTGTTTAATGTGAACGGCTAATTCTTGGGCAAGGATTTTGTTGATTGGCATCATAATTTGCAGAAACAGAGTGATTCAATTAAAAGTATTGGCAATGAAAATGTGCTAACAAGAATAATAAATTGTTCAATTATTTGTATTTATCATATGTTTTGCCAAATCTTGCAGTGCATTTTTGATATTAGCGAGCACTATTGGATTCATCGGAATTTCTTCCAATGCTTTATTCATGCAAAACATCCATTGCTCACTTTCGGATTCACCAATGATGAATGGAAAGTGGCGGGCGCGTAACATGGGATGACCAAATTCTTCGATAAATAAATTAGGACCACCTAACCAACCAGATAAAAACTTGAAGAGTTTGCTATTAGCAGAAAATAAATCAGGTTGATGTATCTCGCGTATGCCTTGCGCTTCAACAAGTGTGTCCATATAGAAGTAAAATTGGTTAACCAATAAACGCACAGCTGGTTCACCTCCGATGTGAAAGTAAGGTGTATTGTTAGTCGTCATTGCTATAGTTCACATTCAATCCACCTAGACCGCAATAACCATCAGTGTTTTTAGCTAAATACTGCTGGTGATATTCCTCAGCGTAGTAAAAATGCGGAGCTGTTAATATCTCAGTGGTAATTGCCGAAAACCCAGCATTTGTGAGTGTTATTCCATACTTAGATTTTCCAAATTCTGCGATTTTTTGTTGAGTATCATTAAAGGTATAAATTCCCGACCGATATTGCGTACCAATATCATTGCCTTGTCGCATTCCTTGAGTCGGATTATGGGACTCAAAAAAGAGCTTGAGCAACGTTGGAAAAACAACAATTTCAGGGTCAAAAACAACTAAAACCGCTTCAGCATGATTAGTCAAGCCTGTGCAAACGTCTTTGTAAGTGGGATTTTCTATATCACCAGCGATGTAACCCACAGCGGTGCAATATACGCCTTTTTGTTGCCAAAATTTACGCTCTGCTCCCCAAAAACAGCCTAATGCAAAAATAACTTGTTCTAAGCTTTCTGGAAAGGGAGGCTTGATGGGGCGTTGATTAATAAAATGAATCATAATGCCGCCATCGCAGACTTCGCATTGCATTGCGTGATTGCTTCTATTAGCTGAGATTCATTCAATTTATGCTTCATAGCGGTAACATCCTCAAAATTAAACATCTGATAATCCTTTTTGGCAAAAGTAACAATTTGGCATTTTTTAAATGGCTGGTTATCAAAAGGCATTACTGAATTCGCTGTTAATACGGCAACACCTTCCAAACTTGGTGCATAAATCATAAAATCTCCTTTCAACGCTAATACTGCACGATATTGATTCGCGCTCGTTTGATATAAATAGCCGATTTCAATGTCTTTACTTTGTAATTTCATCTTATTCACTGATGTTACGCAGCTTGAAGTTTAGCTAATTCAGCATAAGCCATTTGAGTTGCACGAATGAGTAGTTTCGCACGCAAAGCAAAATGGTTAAGCTGATGTTTAATCTTCAAACATTCCAATTTGAAGAACCCATAAATCGACATAAAAACGTGATTGTTTTGTGTTGTCATAGTGCGAGTGGGTGATTTTGTTAAGCCCAAATTCGATTTTAACGACTTGTGATATTCCTCTACTTTTCCACCGTTT
>BJHG01000102.1 GCA_014191975.1 Methylococcaceae bacterium
GCGTTTATCCTTTTCCGATAACGTGACAAAGAGACGTTGCATTTTTACTTCGATGTGCTTTTCATAACTGATCATTTGATAATTTGCCATGAGAAAAATTTAGGGGCTTATTATCTCATTTCAACTCATTAAATCGGGATATTATTTTTGACTGTATCCTAAGCGAGAATCCGAGTTTCTTTAATGTCACCTGCAAAAGGTGGGTTTGCCATAAGCACATCAAATTTAAAATCACGATTACCATTTTTATCAGTGCGTAATTTTTTAAGCTTTTTCCAGCCATCACCGTAAATATCTGACCACTCATCATCTTTGAGCTTTTCATCCCATCGCTCATAATCAAGCGTGTTAAGGTGCAATACATTAGTTTGACCATCTCCTGCAATCAAGTTAAGTGTGCGACCTACACGAACAGCCTTTTCATCAAAGTCAATCGCAAATACCTTTTCGCGTACATAGTCTTCGCATCGAGGCGGTTTTTTCTCAGTCGTAAAAAGATGACTTTTGCTCAACCCTTCCTCATTCATAATCTGCTCCCATACGTGGAAAATTCCATGCACTGGGAAGCCGCAGCTATCTGCCGCCGTGTCGATAAGAGTTTCATGCTCCTGTGGATTTAACATTTTTACGCACATGTCGATAACATATCTCGGTGTAAAGTATTGACCTTTTTCACCCTTGCTACTTTTGTTAATTAAATATTCAAAGGCCTCATCAACAACATCAAGATTTGAATTAAATAACTTTACTTTCTCAAGTGATGATACGCATACAGCCAAGTGGCTAGGCGTTAGTTGAATTTTTGCATCTTCGCTAAACACACCTTCCCATTTGGCACGCGCCTTATCAAACAAAGCTTGTATTTTTGCTTTAAGCTCTGTATCTCCATAATTTTTAAATACTAGATGGCGCTTTTTATCTCTACCACCTTCCATTTCGTCATAGAGCTTAGTGAAAATAAGTTTAAATAGCTCTTCAAACACATCAACGCCCGCGTTCGCCAGTACCTCGTCCTCCATCTCAAGGATCAAGCCTTTAAGCGATTTTTTTTCATTTGTTAGTTTATCCAAGCGAACAAGATCATCAATCGTCCATCGTTCGGACAGAATGTCTGAAAGCTTTTCATGAAAGGATGGTATCGCAGGAATATCTTCAAAATAGTTGGGGTCTTTGCGATGATAAAACGAAATTTGTTCGCCGTTAGACCACACGCCCATTGGTGCGCCAGTTGCATTGCAATAACTTTTGAGCTGCTCTTTACCATCTTTTAATTTTGGTTTTTTCAGCTCAACCAAAATATACGGGTCAGTTGTGCGTACAGCATCAAATATACAAATATCTGCGCGTTTTACATCTCTACCATTAACTACACCGTATTCAATAACCATACGACTAGCTGGGTAGCCCAAGTCATCAATAAGTACCATGAGGTATAACTGGCGAACAACTTCTTCTGGTGTCAGCTTTATAGGTTTGCCGCGAACCAAGCAATTTGTGTAGGGCACTGGCTTCTTGCCCACGTCTTTAAACGTGATACGTGATTCTAATGTAGTTATTTTTTGTTGGTTAAATTGCGTCAGTTTGTAGGAACTATCTTTTAGTATTTCAGCTAGATGCCTGCTGGCTAAGTGTATTATTTTTTGTCATTTTATTACCCTTCAAGACGAATATTTTTTTGATTTAATGCCTTCATGCACTGCATAAAAAAAGCAAAACTAAAAGTACCACGATTTATTTTTGCAGCTATCCCTGTGTAGCTTTCTGTTACGCCAATGACTTCAAGGCGTTTAATTAATTCTTCATATCCAATATCAGCGCGAGCTAACTCAACTTTTATGAGCCTTGTCGCACGCTTGTTCCAGTCATCATCTTTCATAGACCTAACCTCATAAAATTCCAGCGCGACAATACCATGAATAGCAATATTTATGCAAATATGACGATATTTTCACTTTAATAGCTTTTATTCTATTTCATATATGTTATAATTTAGGCATATATGACGAACTAAGGCTTATTTTATGAGCAACAAACAACATTTCCTCCTTTCTGCCAAAGCCCGTACCTTGTCAGTTCGCCAAGTATTTGAGCTGACCGAACAACAAGCCTTTGAAACCTTCAAAGAAGTACGCTGGGGCAAAGGCGATAACGTGGCTTGTCCCTTGTGTGGTGTGTTGAATAAACATTACTTTATCCGCGTTCGCTGCCAATGGCGCTGCAAAGATTGCAACCATACCTTTTCAGTTACTAGCGGTACTGTGTTTGCGTTTCACAAATTGCCATTGCGCATTTATCTTGCCGCAATTGCGATTTACACCAATGCCGTTAAAGGTATTTCTGCATTACAACTTGGTCGCGATTTAGGTGTGCAGTACAAAACCGCATTTGTTCTTGCGCATAAAATCCGTGAGTCATTGATGGAGCAGCGCGACACGGCGCAACTGTCAGGCGAGGTTCATATTGATGGTGCTTATGTAAACGGCCACATTCGCCCCAAGAACAAAAAAGCAGACCGTATTGATCGACGCTTAGCAATTCACCAAAAGCCTACCAAACGCTGCGTATTGGTGTTTCGTCAACGTGCGCTACCTGCGGCACTACAAAGCCAAAACAATTCCAATGACGCAACTATTGGCGCAACGAAAACGATTACGTTTGTGGTGAAGTCTGAGAACCAAGCGGATGTGATTAAGTTAGCTGATCGTGTTGTAGTGCAAGGCTCAACTATTTGCGCGGACGAAAGCCCCGCGTATGATCCACTCCATGCAAAATACGATACCAAGCGCGTTAACCATCAAACCGAATATTCAACCGATGACGGCGTTAGCAACAACATGGCTGAAAGTTATTTTGCGCGTTTTCGCAGAATGCAGTACGGCCAAACACATAAATTCGGCATTGAATATTTAGCGAATTATGCCAATGAAGCGGCTTATCGTGAAGATACTCGCCGCTGGCCGAACGGTAAAATCTTTGCCGATATTTTAACCAAGTGCGTACAAACAAAAACGCACCATGACTGGTGCGGTTATTGGCAGGGTAATAAGCGTCAAGCTGAGCGTTTGGCAGCCTAAGCAATTCGCCATTTTAATGCGCCGCCTGCATTATCAACTTGGGAAATAATTTTTCGTTTTTCCAAGCTGTGTAGGATCGTTAAAATATTTTTCTGTAGATTAACAATAGTGGCTGAATTGGGTTCTATATTTTTACGCTCAAGCAGCTCATCGATAATTTCACGACTACACAACGGCTTTTTTAATTCCCGCAATACATCCAGCGTCATGCGCTGCGCTTCACCTCGCTCAAAATTCTTGCTTTTCGTGTAAGTGCGCTTTCCTTTTATGGTGCGTAAATCATACTGCGGTGAAAACAGCTTAATGGTATTATCCAAATGCGTTAACGCGCCCTGTAAACGCCCAATTTCAGCTTGAATGGTGGTAATTTGCCCTGCAATTTCTTCGCGCTTTGACAGCAAACCAGATACTACGTGTGACTCGGCCATATGAATTTCCTCGTGTGGTTAATGAGGAAACAATAGGGGTTGGGCTAGGAAAAAACTTGTGCGGCTACTACATAATTCCGGAAATACCAGCAGTTAATCGTCCAATACTTTCTACTTTTTGCAAGTGATTGACTGAAGAATTAAGCTTTTCACTTCTCTTATGTGTGATCTCAAGTTCATTAGCACGTTTTTCTTTTTCGCTGTTTTGGAATGCTAATTCTTTGTTCGCGATGACAAGTTCAGTTGTAAGTCTTTCTTTTTCTAAATTTTGGAACGCTAATTCTTTGTTCGTAGTGATGAGTTCCTCTGCTCGTTTTTTTCGAAAAATCAATTCTTCGTTTGCAATAATAAATGCGCTTGCACTATTTTCTTTTTCTAAACTTTGGGCAAGTAATTTATCGTTTAAAATGATTAATTCTTCCGCCTGCTTTCTTTTTTCATTGTTTTGGAACGCCAATTCTCGATTTGCAACACTCAATTCAGCGGCACGTTTTTCTTTTTCACTGTTTTGAAAGACTAATTCTTTATTCGCAAGGACTAATTCAGCCGCTCGCTTTTCTTTTTGATAGTTTTGAAACGCTAATTCTTTGTTCGCAATGGCAAGTTCGTCAGCGCGTTTTTGTTTTTCACTGTTTTGAAACGCTAATTCTTTGTTCGCAATGACAAGTTCGTCAGCACGCTTTTGTTTTTCACTGTTTTG
>BJHG01000103.1 GCA_014191975.1 Methylococcaceae bacterium
GGGGGTCTCCAAGCGCAGCCACTTCGAACAATATACAAAATGGCATTGATTAAATTTCGTAGTCCAATGCTTCTCGGACGACCTCCTGGTAACGCACCAGGTAACAATGGGCTGATTATCAGCCATTTTTTATCATTCAAATTTGTTGGGTAACGCTTAATCTTCTTGGATCGATTCTTTTTCATTGTGGAAAATTGCGGATTCTTCTACATTTCAGCCCTTTTTTCCACTTTTAAAACACGCACTCAGCAAAACTTAACGAAGGAAAAACATAAAGTGTGATTAAAACAAGTATTAACTGTGTAATTTTTTTCATGCGAACTCATTGAAAATTTAAGCAATATAATCTGGATAATCTGGGGCGGTATTCTAACTGTAACCAGCATGATAGTGATAATTTTAGCGTTTTCAAAGCACGACTGCATTGCGTTTTTTCGATATATTCGTAACATTTTCTTAAACAAGCTCGTTTTAGTTTTACGCCTGAGTTAAAATCTACGTTTATTTTGTACTGGTATTGCTACATTTTTTATTAAATCAAGCTTGAAATTTTCAATAAAATCAAAAAATTTCGCCTCACATTCCACTACATTTTTAGATAAAACCCTTATACGTATTGTTTCAAAGGAAAGTTAAAAAAAATGAAAGCACCACTTCATATTGCGGTCACTGGGGCGGCAGGACAAATTAGTTATTCTTTACTCTTTCGCTTGGCAGCGGGACATTCCTTTGGAAAAGACCAACCAATTGTATTGCATTTACTTGAAATTCCGGCCGCAATGCCTGCGTTAGAAGGTGTTGTTATGGAATTAAATGATTGCGCTAGTCCAATTGTAAGCGGTATTGAGATGACTTCCGACCCACTAGTTGCTTTTAAAAATGCGGATTTTGCGTTTTTGATTGGCGCACGTCCTCGTACTTTGGGAATGGTTCGAAAAGATTTATTACAGGTGAATGCTGAAATTTTTTCAACTCAAGGTAAAGCATTAAATGCCGTTGCTAATCGAAATGTAAAAGTCTTAGTGACTGGAAATCCTGCCAACACTAATGCTCTGATTGCATTAAAAAATGCCCCAGATTTATCACCAGCGAATTTTTCTGCCATGAGCCGTTTAGATCATAATCGTGCTATTAGCCAACTTGCCGAAAAATGTGGTGTGTTGACAACCGATATTAAAAACATGACTGTTTGGGGAAATCATTCTTGTACACAATATCCCGATTTACATCATGCGAAAGTACGAGGACAAGATGCGTTATCATTGATTGATGATAATTGGTTTGTAAATGAATTTATCCCAACTGTTCAACAGCGCGGCGAAGCAGTAATTAAAGCGCGTGGTCAATCTAGCGCAGGTTCAGCAGCAAATGCCGCGTTAGATCAAATGCGTGTTTGGGCGCATGATTCGCCCGATAACGATTGGGTCAGTATGGGAGTCCTATCCGATGGCAGTTATGGTATTGAAAAAGGTTTGATGTATTCCTTTCCCGTCACTGTTGAAAATGGAAAAATTCAAATTGTTCAAAATTTGCCTATAAATGAATTCAGTCGAACACGCATGAAAATCACTGAAGAAGAATTAAAACAAGAACGTGATGCTGTAAAGCATTTGTTCTGAATCAAAAAGACGTTATACCCTCCACCTAAAATCAAACTAAAAATGCCACTACTCAGATTATCAAACGTTTCAATCGCCTTCGGCACACACGCACTACTTAAAAATGCAGATTTCCAACTCGACGCAGGTGAACGTGTCGGTTTATTAGGGCGTAACGGCGAAGGAAAATCCACGCTGATGAAAATTATTGCCAACGATATTCACGCTGACGAAGGTGATGTTTGGCGACAACCTGAATTACGATTGGCGTGGCTCGCACAATCGCCAGATTTACCCGAAGATGCAACGATTTACGATGCCGTCGCCAGTGGTTTGGGTGATTTAGGTGACATCATTGCCCGTTATCACGATTTGTCGTTGACGATGGATTATGAAGATGAAAAAGCGTTGATTGAATTGGGTGATTTACAACATGAACTCGAAGCGCGTGACGGCTGGGTATTTCAACAGCGTGTCGAAAATACATTAAGTAAATTGAATTTGCCGCCTGAATTGAAAATCCAAGGGCTATCTGGTGGCTGGAAGCGTCGCGTAGATTTAGCGCGAGCGTTAGTAATGGATCCAGAAGTTTTGCTACTTGACGAACCAACCAACCATTTGGACTTTGAAAGTATCGCATGGCTTGAAGAGCAGGTTTTGAATTTTCAAGGCGCGGTTTTATTTGTGACACATGACAGGGCATTTTTGCAAAAATTGGCAACGAGAATTGTTGATTTGGATCGCGGGAATTTGGTTTCTTGGCAAGGCACTTACGATGATTATTTAACCCGTAAAGCTGCCGCGTTAGAAGATGAAGCAAATCAGAATGCAGAGTTTGATAAAAAATTAGCTGATGAGGAAGTCTGGATTCGTCAAGGTGTAAAAGCACGGCGCACTCGAAATGAAGGACGTGTACGAGCATTGGAGCGTTTGAGAGCCGAACGTTCTGAACGTCGAAATACACAAGGCACCGCAAAAATCGGCTTAGATTCGGGTGAAAAATCAGGTAAAAAAGTTCTCGATGTCTCTAATCTTGGCTTTACTTATGGCGATAAAACCATCATCAATGATTTCTCAACACTAATTCAACGTGGCGACAAAATTGGTTTAATCGGTGCAAATGGCGCGGGAAAATCGACGTTATTAAAATTATTACTTCAACAACTCGAACCAACCAGTGGCACCATTGAACAAGGTACAAAATTAGAAATTGCCTATTTTGATCAATTACGTGATCAATTAGACCCCAATATGACGGTAGTTGATACGATTGCTCACGGCAATGATTTCGTCGAAATTGCGGGACAACAACGACACGTTATTTCTTATTTAGGTGATTTTTTATTCGCACCTGCTCGCGCCCGCTCTCCTGTTAAAAGCTTGTCTGGTGGTGAAAAAAATCGTTTATTACTTGCACGATTATTCACAAAACCTGCAAATTTAATTGTCATGGATGAACCAACCAATGATTTAGATTTAGAAACATTGGAATTGCTAGAATCAAAATTGGTTGAATTTGATGGCACATTATTATTAGTTAGTCATGACCGTGCCTTTTTAGACAACGTTGTAACAAATGTATTTGCATTGGATGGCAATGGCGATGTGGAAGAATTTTTCGGCGGTTATAGTGACTGGCTAGAATATCACAATTCGTTGCAAGCCGAAGCAGCAATAGTCAAAAAAGCTACGCCAAAAGTTGAAAAACTTGCGCCCGTTTCAATAGCACCCAAAAAGAAAAAATTGTCATTTAAAGAACAGAAAGAGTTTGATAGCCTGCCCCAACTAATTGAAATATTAGAAAAAAAGCAAGTTGAAATTACTGTAAAAATGAATGAGCCGAGTTTTTATAAACAAGAAAAATCGACTATTAATGATACTTTGGTAGCATTGAAAAACTTAGAAATTGAATTGGCACGAACATATTCGCGCTGGGAAGAATTAGACGAAACTGCCGTATAACCTTGCAACAGGGCGCGAAGTAGCTTATTCTTTGCGCCCTTTATAAAGCAAAAGATAATTGGAGAGTTGGCCGAGTGGTCTATGGCGCACGCCTGGAAAGTGTGTGTACGGCAACGTACCGAGGGTTCGAATCCCTCACTCTCCGCCAAACAAGAGTCTTGCTAGATGAAATACCATTCAAAAACCCGCAAATTTTATGACTTAGCGGTTTTTTTATTGCCAATGAATGTAATGAGATACATTGACATACTCCTAGCTTAACCTCAGCTGGAAGTAAGAATTAAGCGATTAGTCAACAAATCTTTACTGCGTATATTCAATGAAGGCTTCTTTTCTTGGTAGGAATAAGCCACCAAACAAGAGGCACGTTGACAGCAAAGTTTATCAAAGACTTTGTGGCAAGGGTGTAAAGTGGACCCCATTGTCCAGACAAATAATGTCTTAATTTAAGATAGAGTCTGTTTACACTCCAGCTGAATGGCGCTGTCCCATTTTTTTAAACCAGAACTGATGTTTCTGTTGTTGCGTATTTAT
>BJHG01000104.1 GCA_014191975.1 Methylococcaceae bacterium
TACCTGACTATTCAGCTGCACGATTGAAAATGCGATTTTTTTGAGTTTATAGGACGACTATGCTCTAAATTTGAGAAACACCACGTTATTCACGACAATTAACCCGTGAGTGAACTCCATTTTAAAAAATCATGGCTTAGCATGCGTTAATCCCAACATACCCTGTTAAAACACAATAGTTTTGCAAGAGCCTCTATGTTTTTGTTTATATGTACAATTTTAACATAGATGTGAATTAGCCCTTTATTATGAATGATGGGGATTTATATGTCGATTTCGTCAATCTGTCATATTGTTATAAAAATTCTATGATATTATTGCGCCATTTTGTAAATTCAATGAGGTAAATCAATGCAAGCAACAGTTAAATGGGTTGATGGCATGATGTTTTTAGGTGAATCTGGCAGTGGTCATACTGTTGTCATGGATGGCGCACCAGAATCTGGCGGTCGAAACATGGGTATCCGCCCAATGGAAATGTTGTTATTAGGTGTAGGAGGATGCTCCTCATTTGACGTGGTTCAAATTCTGCAAAAAGGACGCAACAATCTCGTGAATTGCACTGTTGAATTAACAGCAGAGCGAGTAGATGCAGTACCTGCTATTTTTAGCAAAATTCATTTACATTTTATTATTAAAGGGCGCGATTTAAAACTTGCTGTTGTTGAACGCGCTGTAAAATTGTCAGCAGAAAAATACTGCTCTGCGACAATTATGTTAGGGAATGCAGGGGTCGAAATGACCCATGATTTTGAAGTTATCGAGGTTTAATAAAGTTGAATACGAAATTACAATTACACGGTTTTAATAATTTAACGAAGTCGCTCAGTTTTAATATTTATGACATTTGTTACGCACCTGCAGAGCAGCAACAGGCTTACATTGAATATATTGATGAAGCCTATAATGCAGACAAATTGACACAAATACTTAAAAACGTCGCAGAAATTATTGGGGCGCAAGTGTTAAATATTGCTCGTCAAGATTATGATCCGCAAGGCGCGAGTGTAACGATGTTAATTTCAGAAGGTGATTCACCACCTCCCCCGAGCATGAATTCTCAATCACCAGGTCCTTTGTCAACGACCACTGTGTTGGGACACTTAGATAAAAGTCACATTACTGTTCACACTTATCCAGAAAGTCATCCTGATAGTGGTATTAGTACGTTTCGTGCTGACATTGATGTTTCGACTTGTGGGCGAATTTCACCATTGAAAGCCTTGAATTATTTGATTCACAGTTTTGAATCTGACGTTGTGACAATGGATTATCGTGTGCGTGGTTTTACACGTGATATTGAAGGTAAAAAACATTACATTGACCATAATATTACGTCAATTCAAGATTTCATTGCCGTTGACACGCAAGAAAGTTACCAAATGATTGATGTCAATGTATATCAAGAAAACATTTTTCATACCAAAATGATGTTGAAAGAAACAGAATTGGAAAATTATTTGTTTGAAAAAGAATGTGATTTATCTACTGAAGAAAAATCAGAGATTGAAAAGAAATTGCGTAAAGAAGTGACGGAAATTTTTTATGGTCACAACTATAAACACAGTTATGATTGATTTTAAAAATGACGTAGCGTTCAATTTTTGAACGCTACTAAAAAAATTATGACTCCGCTTTTTGCTCGCGTGCCAATAAGTTTTGAACTGCTTCACGCGGATCTAATCCTTCATAAAGCACTTTGTATGTTTGTTCGGTAATCGGCATTTCAATTCCGAATTTTTGTGCTAATAAATACGTTTGTTTTGCCGCTGAAACACCTTCAATTTCTTGACCAATTTCAGCTTTTGCTTCGTCACAGGTTTTACCTTGTCCGAGTGCTAAACCAAATCGACGATTACGTGACTGGTTATCGGTACAGGTCAAAAGCAAATCACCTAATCCAGCTAAACCGATAAACGTATCAGGTTTTCCACCAAGTTGAATGCCTAAGCGCATAATTTCACTCATGCCACGCGTAATCAAAGCTGCTCGTGTATTTGCACCAAACCCTAAACCGTCAGCGATTCCTGCAGCAATTGCCATTACGTTTTTAATCGCACCACCAACTTCTACACCAATCAAATCATCATTGGTATAAGCACGGAAACGATCACTATGTAAAATAGCGGCAAGTTGTGCGGCAAAATCAGAATGCGTCGAGGCAATTGCAATCGCAGTTGGTAAATCCGCAGCTACTTCTTTCGCAAAACTTGGACCTGAAACTAATGCGGCTGGTGTTTCTGGATTAAAAACATCTGCTACAATTTCATGTAGCAAACCACCATTTTCTTTGTTAAAACCTTTTGTTGCCCAAGCTATTTTCACGTTTTTAGACACAAGTGGTTTCAACTTTTGCAATGTGTCTTTGAATGCGTGAGATGGAACGGAAACCAAAATTAAATCACTAAACGCGGCAACTTCTGCTAAATCTGCCGTAAGTTGCAAATTATCGTTAAACGGCAAATTCGGTAGATAACGGTGATTTTCACGGTCATGTTTTAAATTTTCAATATGCGCGAGATTATGGCCCCATAATAGCGTTTGACAGCCGTTTCGAGCTGCCAACATTGCCAATGCCGTCCCCCAAGAACCTGCGCCAAGTATCGCTATTTTGCTTGTCATCGTCTTAGTTGATAGATTCAGAGCTAGGTGCATTACTAGCTTGTTCTTGCGAGTGTTGTGCATATAGTGCATCAAAATTGACTGGCGCAAGAATGAATTGTGGAAAACCACCTTTTGCGACTAAATCTGAAACCACTTCGCGAGCATAAGGAAATAAAATGTTTGGGCAGAAACTGCCAACCATGCCACTCATTTCTTGTTCAGTAAATCCACCTAAAACGAAAATTCCGGCTTGTGTAACTTCCACTAAATACGCCACAACTTCGCCACTTTTCACCGTAATCGTTAATTTAATTGCGACTTCAGCCAAATTTTCTTCAAGCTGTTGAACGTTAGTTGACAAGTTAAATTCAACACTTGGATTCCACGCATCTACGAAAACCTGAGGTGAATTTGGTGTTTCAAATGAAATGTCTTTGGTGTAAATTTTTTGAATCGCGAATTGTTTTTCTTGTTCAGCCATGATTTTTCTCTCTTTAGTTTAAAATTAAGTTTTGGAAAATTAAAAATTTAGTTTGTTTTATCCAATCTGTTTTTACTGGTGATTTTAATTGGTAATTTGTATTCATCCTGCCACGCAGTCATGCCACCCGACAGAACTAACACATTTTCAAAACCTGATTTTGTTAATGATTTAGCGGCAGCAGCGGAACGAGTTCCTGTTTGGCAAGTAATCAATAACAGATTTTTTTTGTATTGTTGCAAACTAGACAATTGCTCGGTTAATTTGCTAAGTGGAACATTCAGTGCATTTTCAATGTGACCTTGAATAAAATCTGGCGCTTCACGCACATCGATAACCACCGTATTTTCATTATCTATTTTTTGTACCGCTAACATTGGTGAAATTGAATCAAAACGTTTAAAGGCCGTATCAAAAAATTCTTGGATGAGTAAAAATATCACAACAGCAAGTGCAAGTGACAAAATGTAATGATTTAAAATAAATTCGAGGTAACGATCCATAAGTAGGCTCTATAAAGTGAATAAAAGATAAGTAAAATCATACCTTATTTTACGTGCTTATGGGTATTTCAACAAAAAACGGTACAACTTTTATTAGGCTAATGCGAATCGCAGCGTTGATAATAAATAACTGATGTTACGCAGTGACAAAAAAAGGATAGAGATTACAATTCAATTTTTGAAACAAGAAAATGAAACATCTCGAACTGTATAGCGATTATTTGATTTGTAATGCGGCAGGTTATGCGACGGCGACAGGATTATCAGCCATGATTGATGGTGATGTAAGTCACGATCAAATCACTCGTTTCCTATCCGCGCAAAAAAAAGTTCAAAAGAACTGTGGTTAAAAGTGAAATCAG
>BJHG01000105.1 GCA_014191975.1 Methylococcaceae bacterium
TCAATTCGTTGACCTAAATCCCGATACGACTAACGTACACCAAAAATTAAACCTTAAGGAGGAAATTCAGCATAAAATGGCTGCCTAGAATTTTACGTCGAGGCGACAACTAGCCTGAAATCTTCCGCTATCAACAATGCAAACAGGAAACATAAAAGATGCGTTTATCTCAACATGAATGCGCGGTGGTCAAATCACAGGTTCAAAGTATTTTTGGTCAAGAAGCACAAGTGTTTTTGTTTGGCAGCCGTGTTGATGATTTAAAAAAAGGTGGCGACATTGATTTGTTTATCAAAATCTCTGACCAGTCTGATTTATTTATGAAAAAAATTAGGTTTTTGGCACGAGTTAAAAAAATTTTAGGTGAACAAAAAATTGATGTGGTTTTTAATCAAAACAATCAACGACTAATTGAAAAAGAAATACAAAAATGGGCAATTCCTCTTTAATTTATCAAGAAAAACTAAATCTTGCATTGCAAGAGAGTCAAATTCATTTACAAAGAGTGGATATTGCTTTTGAGGAATTAAAGAAACGCCATTCTTTTCCTATTCAAATGTCGCAATTTTTAATGTTACTTGAAGATAATACGGATGTGGCATTTGCTGATCAAATTATCTATCACTATTCAAAAGCGCAAGATTGTATGGGGGCAAAATTATTCAAAGCCTTTATGCAATATCAAGGTGAAAACATAGATAAACCATTTAGAGATATTTTGAATTTATTAGAAAAATGGCAATTATTAGAAGTTGAAGAATGGTTTGTATTGCGTGAAATTCGTAATGAAATAGCACATGACTATGGGAATGATTATTTAAAAGCGTGCCAAATACTAAACAGTATTGAGCAATCACGCGCTGAGTTATGGAAAATTTTCAACGAAATACAAAATAAAACTAAGGATGCGAGCCTAAAATCGGCGATTTAGCCGGAATTTTCGTTTATAAACTCAAATGGGACAGCTCACATTGATGGCTTATGAATATGACGAAGTTAGTCGATTTTTGAAATTTAGGTTCGCACGAAAACTTTTATCGTGATTGGAAACGCAATGATTAGGATCTAACACCATTCACAGCAAAAAAACGGTTTTGTATTGTGTGGTGAAAATAAATTAAAAACCACCACAGAGATACTCAATATGCCAGAAATAAGTCAATTTTTGGGAATTGTGATCTATATGTATTTTGAGGAACACAATCCACCTCATTTCCATGTGAAATATAATGAGCATAACGCAGTTATGGACATTCAAGCGCTCAATATCTTAGCCGGGTCATTTACCTGTAAAAGTACGTGGTTTAGTTGCTGAATGGGCGGAATTATACGAACAAGAATTGCTTGAAATGTCGAATAGCAAAGACTTTCATAAAATTAAACCCTTGGTATAACGGCAATGATTGTCACAATAGAAAAAGCAGACTATTTAGCAGATTATCGACTTCATTTGCTTTTTAATACGGGTGAATCGGGCGACGTTGATTTAAAGGATTTAGTTTTTAAATATGAAATAGCAACTCCTCTGCGTGATGTTGAAAAATTTAAGATATTCACATTAGACGAATGGGCAACACCAACGTGGAATTGTGGTTTTGATGTTTCACCTGAAATACTTTATGAACGCGCCACTGGAAAACGAATCAACTGGTAAAAAAATAGAGAAAAATCTTAAGTTGAAAACTTACCCAACACCTTTAAAACGTTTCACGATTCTGTAGTTTTAAAATTAGATTCACAGTGAAGAAACGGTTTTGTATTGCAAAGTTTAGGAGGATTTAAAGATGCCCGAAATAAGTCGATTTTTAGGAATTGTGATTTATATGTATTTCAATGAACATAATCCGCCCCATTTTCACGCCGAATATAACGCATTCAAAGTAGCGATTTCGATTGAAACGCTAGGAATTATGGAAGGCAAAATGCCTTCTAAAGCTCTGAGTTTAGTTATTGAATGGGCGCAAGAACATCAACAAGAATTACTTGATGACTGGAATAGCATCAAAGAAACGGGGCAATATCATAAAATTCCGCCGCTTGTATGATGCTCTCTATTATTGATGCTACTTATTTGGGTGATTACAAAATTGTTCTAATGTTCAATGATAAAAACACGGGCGTTGCAAACTTGCGTGATGTGATGTTTATCGATAACCGTGTGCCATTTTTAGAATTACGCGATGAAAACGAATTTAAAAAATTCAAAATTGAGCATGACACGCTGGTTTGGGAAAATGGTTTAGATTTAGCGCCGGAATTTTTATTTTTTGAGGCGTTTAAAAAATCACCTGAATTCCAAGAACAATTTAAAACGTGGGGATACAAATAATGGTAATTATATTAATTGAAAACTGACCCAACACTTTTAAAACGTTTCATGATTCTGTACTTTTCCATTCCGTTCACAGTGCAGAAATGGTTTTGTATTGCGTAGCATTGAGATTCTTATGAGACTAACTACTCAGCAAGCCCTGCTGGTGAAAAAAACTGTTGATGCTATTTTGAATGAGCCAAATACTATTTGGTTGTTTGGCTCGCGCGTAAATGATGAGAAGCGTGGCGGTGATATTGATTTATTCATCGAAACACAATCGCACTGTTCTAATCGAGCTGAAACGATTTGCCGTTTATATTGTGAATTAGTTATGGCACTAGGCGAACAAAAAATTGATATTTTGCTCAAAGACAAAAACACAGCTGAAGTCCCCATTTTTGAAATTGCACGACTTAACGGAGTTTTATTATGAGTTTGCGTTATTTAGCGGAACACGCTGGAAATGCTAAATTGGCATTGGAATTAGCGCAAAAAGAAGTTAAACATTTGACGTACACGCATCAGACACTATTTTCTCAACCTATTGATCTCGCTTGGGTTGAATCATTAGCAGAATGCGAAGATTTATCCGAAAAAATCGATGCGTTTGTGAGTCGATTTAGTCGTTTGCAAGATCATATTGGTGAGAAATTGATTCCACGATTTGCTGCATTGCTTGGCGAATCGCCTAAATCTTTGCTCGATGTGTTGAACTATGCTGAAAAAATGGGCTGGATTACTGACACGATGTCATTTGTGAGTGCAAAAAAACTGAGAAATTTACTTGTTCACGAATATATGACAGACGCAGAATTATTTTTGCAATCGCTTCAAACTGCAAATAGTGCAACAATCATGCTAATTATCATTGTGAATAAACTAAAACAATATGCTGATTTGATTGGCTTGATAAGCGATACCGAAAGTTAAGACAAGCGAAAAACCCTGTTTGAAAACTTACTCAACATCTTTAAAATGTTTCACGATTCTGTACTTTTTCATTTAATTCACAGCGAAGAAACGGTTTTGTATTGCAAAGTTTAGGAAGGCGCAAAAGAACATTTGAATGTCTTTGAGTTGAAAACTAACCTTATGGAGGAAACAAATTATGATAGCCGTTCAAATTGATGATGTTTTATACAATCAAGCCAAGATGTACGCAAAAGCAGAGCATCGTACAATTTCAGGGCAAATCGAATTTTGGGCTTTAGTTGGTCGAACCGCTTTAGATAATCCTGACTTACCAATTGATTTTGTCCGTGATTTACTGATTGCCGATGCAGAAGATTTATCACTTGCAACACCTTTTATTCCAGAAGGAAAACGAAGCTAATGCAAGAAATTCAGGTTTTGCAAAGTGCAATGTTTCGGCGTGCTTACAAAAAATTGCATTTGAATCAAAAAGCAGATGTCGATGATGCGGTGGCTGAAATTGTGTGTAACCCAATCATCGGTGAACCTAAAATTGGCGATTTAGCAGGTATTTTCGTTTATAAGT
>BJHG01000106.1 GCA_014191975.1 Methylococcaceae bacterium
ATAAATACGCAACAACAGAAACATCAGTTCTGGTTTAAAAAAATGGGACAGCGCCATTCAGCTGGAGTGTAAACAGACTCTATCTTAAATTAAGACATTATTTGTCTGGACAATGGGGTCCACTTTAGTTCCCCATTTCTTTTTGAGTTCGCTTTTTTGCCAATCGTTTAAACCTTTGGTTTTTACATCAAACCACGCATCAACTTTGTCGTTTGAGCGTAACGACTGGTCAATATCTCGTGCTTCGTAAATCAAATCTAAAACCACCTTATCGTCAACCGCTTCGCTGAATTTATAAGTGTGAATGTAATTACCAAAAATTTCCAAGCTGGTTTGTTTGTCTTTTTTGAGTAACGGCGTGCCTGTGAAACCGATAAACACGGCATTTGGCATAATCGCTTTCATAACTTGATGCAATTTACCGCTTTGGGTTCGGTGACATTCATCGACAAAAACAAACACTTCGCCTACCGTTTTGCTGGGCTGACTGGTTAATTCTTTGATGAACTTGTCGAAATCATCCACGTCTTTTCTGCCGAATTTATGCACCTACGAACACAATAAACGGGGTTTGTGTTGCCCCAATAATGCCATCAATTCCTTGCCACTGCTGGTACGCTGAATCGATTCGCCCGCATCGAAAAAAACACCTTTGATTTGTTTGTCGAGTTCGTCACGGTCGGTGACAATCACAATTCGTGCATTTGGATTATTTTCCAAAATCCATTTTGCCAAAAGCACCATCACAATACTTTTACCACTGCCTTGTGTGTGCCAAATAATGCCGCCTTTGCGTTGTTTGACGTGTTTTTGTGCGGCTTTGATGCCAAAGTATTGATGCACACGCGGTAATTTTTTTACGCCGCCGTCAAACAAAATGAAATCAAACAGCAACTCAATCAAACGCGATTTTTCGCACATTTTCAGTAAATACTTGTCGAGTTTGTAACGGTCGTTTTCGTGTTCGTCTTCTTTCCACGTTAAAAAATACTTTTCTTGTGTGCCAATCGTGCCGTAACGCAAACCTTCGCTGTCATTGCCTGCAAAGACAAATTGCACCGTTGAGAAAAACCATTCGTTAAATTCAGGGCGTTGATTCGAGCAATTTTGACGAATCCCGTCACCGATTGAAACGCGGCTGTTTTTGAGTTCAATTACGCCGATTGCAATGCCATTCACATACAAAACTAAATCAGGGCGGCGCGTGTTTTGACCTTTTAACGTCACTTCTTCGGCAATCGCAAAATCGTTTGCTTGCGGATTTTTCCAGTCGATGAAATGAATCGTTTGCGTGTTTTCGCTGACGCTGGTTTTGATTGTCGCGCCATAACGCAACAAGCTATAAACCGCTTTATTTTTGGTGTAGAGATTTTGGCTGTGTTGGCTGGCGGCATCTTTGAGTTTTTTTATCGCGCCACTGATTTGCGCGGCGTTGTAACCGCTTCGGGTTAAATAATCAGAAAGTAGCGTTTCTTCGATGTTGCTGTTGTTTTCACGCTCGTGAAAGTTGCCTAAATAACGGTAATTTAACTCGTCACGAAATAATTGAATTACGCGGTTTTGCGTGGCGCGTTCTGGTTTGCCGATGTTGCTCATATTAACCTCGTTTTGCCCGTCAATAATTCCTGCATCATGCCCTGTTTGAGCTGCGACGTTTTCTCGCGTTTTTGTTGCAAGGCGTTAATTTCTGCGTCCATGTCGCTGAGAATGGTTGCAATGGCGGTTTGTTCTTCTTTTTTAGGAATTGAAATTTCTATAGATTTCACAATGTCAGCACTTAAATTTGGTTGACCGCCTTGTGTGTAGGTGGTGATTAACCAGTTTTTGAGATAGCTCAATTTGAAATATAAAAATTCTACGCTTGCATTGGTCGGGACGATTGCTAAAACAGCCTGATTTATTGCTGCATTGATTTTTGAAATAGCAGTTACACCAGCAGTTGCGCCATAAAGTGCAATCAATAAAGTTTCTTGATTCACCATTTTTGCTGATGAATTTTCCAAACCCATTTTTGAGATTTGTCCTGTAACTTCGCAAATATAACCAGCATTCAAATCGCCTGAAGTAATCTAAGGAATGTTTCCGTTATAGTATTCCGCAACACTTGTTGACGGTGTTCCACCAGAGAAAAATGTTGCCAATTCCCCCAACCGCTTAACCGCCCACTCCCCACTAAATCCAACCAAGCGTTTTTTGCCTGTCAAAAGCTGTTGCATGGTGGCTTGTTTGATGTCGCGCTTTTTGGCGATGAGTTTATCCAATTCGCCCATTAACGCATCTACGTCAGATAACGCGGCGGCGATGGCGGTTTGTTCTTGTTTTGACGAAGGAATTGATAGACGGAGTTGTAAAACTTTAGAAATAGACAAACCAGGTTGTGCTGAAGATTCTGAGTATTGGTTCAGTTTCATTTCTCTCAATACAGGAGTTAGCCACTGGACATCGGTTTGAGCAAATGGAGTAACAACTACTGCGTGTTCGGAAGCAAAAAACTTTCCTTCAACATTTGAAACATTGCCACACAAAGCACCTTGACGACCAATTAAAGCGTAACGTCCATCATGCGTGAATCGTTTTGTAAAACCTCGAAGTCCATTGCCACCATAACAAGGATATTCAGAGTGTTCGTCTATGCTTTGGCTGGTTATTCCTTCACCACTTTTCATAGCGCAAACTTCACCAAGTTTTTTAACTTCCCAATCTTCAGGAATTACGCCGATTTCGGTTTTTTTGTAGCCTGTTTTGATTTGATTTGTCATAGTTATTTTTGCTTAATAATTTGTTGCAAAATGCCATGCAAGACTTGTTGGTCTTCGTGTGTCAACGTTCCCAATTTTCGTAAAATATCGCCTTGTTCCAACGAAAAAATCAACGGTTTAAAAACAGAAGGTTTAAGTAATCCCGCTTGTTGCCAGTTATCAACATAAGCTTCTGCAAAACCTAATTTTCCGGGCATCTGACTGGTAATTGCTAACAAAACGCAATCGGGACGATATTGTTGATAGTCTTGAGAACTTATGACAACCGCAGGGCGTTTTTTCTGTTGCGTTAAATTGCTGAATGGAAAAGGCACTAAGACAACATCGCCAAATTTATAATTCGTCATAAACGCTGTCTTCGTCATTGTTCCAAACGTTTTCTAAGCTCTTTTCTGAGCATTGATAAAAATCGCGTGTTTCGGGTTCTTGTGTCAGCACGATTAAACGGGCGGATTTTCCATAAAAATTTCGGTATTCGGCAGGCAAATGAATTGCGCCTGTATTATCAATTGTGGTGTTAATTTCAAACGCGAGCATGGTTTTATCCTCGTTTGATTTCGGTTTGGTGGTAGGCTGTTTTTAGTTCTATGAAAACCCCATTTTCGCCAAATGCTGGTTCACTTTTGCTTCTAAATCCACCACATTTTGAACGTGCAAAGAAACGGGTGTTTCGTATCGCTCGGCTAATTGTTTGATGCATTGCGTGAGAGCCTGACTGATTCGATTCATTTCACCATGAAAAGCCCCTTCAAGCGTAGCGAGCCATTTATCATTAACGACCAACGTTTTGATTTCGTCTTCGTTTAACGTTGGATATTTTTCATACACTTTGGCATCAAGCACGCTTTCGGCAGCTTTTAGTGCGTGTTTTAAAAGTGGAAAAAAGGGCTGAAATGTAGAAGAATCCGCAATTTTCCACAATGAAAAAGAATCGATCCAAGAAGATTAAGCGTTACCCAACAAATTTGAATGATAAAAAATGGCTG
>BJHG01000107.1 GCA_014191975.1 Methylococcaceae bacterium
AAACGGTGGAAAAGTAGAGGAATATCACAAGTCGTTAAAATCGAATTTGGGCTTAACAAAATCACCCACTCGCACTATGACAACACAAAACA
The DNA here is from genome assembly GCA_014191975.1 of Methylococcaceae bacterium. Taxonomy (GTDB): domain Bacteria; phylum Pseudomonadota; class Gammaproteobacteria; order Methylococcales; family Methylomonadaceae; genus UBA10906. Next base: position 93 of record BJHG01000107.1, read on the forward strand.
ATCACGTTTTTATGTCGATTTATGGGTTCTTCAAACTGGAATGTTTGAAGATTAAACATCAGCTTAACTATTTTGCTTTGCGTGCGAAACTACTCATTCGTGCAACTCAAATGGCTTATGCTGAATTAGCTAAACTTCAAGCTGCGTAACATCAGTTCATAAAAATAATAAAAGGAGAGTTCCATGTTGTTGGCAAAAATTATCGCTGTTGCGATTTTAATTTGGTTTTTTCATAGTGCCAAAGAAAACGGTCAAGAACCCTTCAAATGGGCAATTATTGGCTTTGTTGGTTATGCCATAACCTGGGAAGCAGCACATTTAATAACGGATGCAATAACTGAGAATCGTGCGATAGCATCAACATTTCCAGCGTTAATTGCAATGGTTGGTGCATGGTTGATTCGTCAAAAATTGATTTCCGACATAAAAAAGTTATGAGCGAAACAAAATTTTGGGGAATTGTTCCAGCCGCAGGCGTTGGCAAACGAATGAATGCGAATTGTCCAAAACAATATCTATTGCTTTCAGAAACCCAAACTGTCATCGAACAAACTTTAACACGATTAATCGACGCACAAATTTTCCAAAAAATTGTTGTCGCTATTTCAGACGACGACCCATATTGGAGCAATTTTCCAATTTCAAAACATGAGAAAATCATTCGTGCCAAAGGCGGTAAAGAACGTGCCGATTCGGTTTTAAATTCGTTGTTGGAAATTGAATCCTATGCTAATGCCAACGATTGGGTTTTAGTTCACGATGCAGCGCGTCCATGTATTACGGCAGAAGATATTGAAAAATTAATTACTGAATTACACGGCGATGACATTGGCGGTATTTTGGCGTTGTCATCACATGATACGTTGAAAGAGGTCGATGAAAATCAAATTCTAAGCACGTTAAATCGTAACCGAATTTGGCGCGCTTTAACGCCACAAATGTTTCGGTACGACACCTTAAAAAGTGCTTTAGAATTAACGAAAGGAAACGTTGCAATTACTGACGAAGCGAGTGCGTTAGAAATTCAAGGTTTCTCGCCTAAAATTGTTGAAGGGCGTTCGGACAATATTAAAATCACTCGCCCCGAAGATTTAGCGTTGGCACAATTTTATTTGATGGAACAAAACAAAAAATAACGGATTACACCAAAAACGGTAAAATCACGCATTATTCAACACAGAGAAACTCAAAAAATATGCACAACAAAACCATTACCGAACTCGCGCAAGGCTTACGCGCCAAAGAATTTTCCAGTGTTGAACTCACACAACATTTTTTAAATCGCGTTAATAAACACGCCGATTTGAATGCGTTTATTACCGTGACTGCAGATTTGGCATTACAAGCGGCGCAACTTGCTGACGTTAGAATTGCAAAAGGTGAGGCCGGATTATTAACGGGTATTCCGATGGCACACAAAGATATTTTTTGTACGCAAGATGTCAAAACAACGTGCGGTTCAAAAATGCTCGATAACTTTATTGCACCTTACAACGCAACGGTTGTGGACAAATTAAACGCAGTTGGGGTTGTGAATTTGGGTAAATTGAACATGGACGAGTTCGCAATGGGATCGTCAAACGAAACCAGCTTTTACGGTACAGTGAAAAATCCTTGGAATAAAAATGCTGTTGCAGGTGGTTCGTCAGGTGGTAGCGCAGCGGCTGTTGCGGCGAAATTAGCTGTTTGTGTCACCGGGACAGATACAGGCGGTTCGATTCGTCAACCTGCTGCATTTTGTGGTGTGTCTGGGATTAAACCGACTTACGGGCGAGTTTCTCGTTTTGGCATGATTGCGTATGCGTCGAGTTTAGATCAAGGCGGTTCAATGGCAAGAAGTGCTGAAGATTGTGCAATTTTATTACAATCAATGGCTGGTTTTGATGCGAAAGACTCCACCAGCGTTGATACGCCTGTTCCCGATTATTGCGTGGATTTGAATAAACCATTAACGGGTTTAAAAATCGGTTTGCCAAAAGAATTTTTTACCAGTGATCTAAACGCGGATATGGCTGCAACGTTACAAACGGCAATCGAAGAATATAAAAAGCTTGGTGCAGAATTCAAAGAAGTTTCAATGCCGAATTTAAAATATGCAATTCCTGCATATTACGTTATTGCGTCGGCAGAATGTTCATCGAATTTATCACGTTATGATGGTGTTCGTTTTGGTTATCGTTGTGAAAACCCTGCTGATTTGAACGATTTATACACGCGTTCACGTGGCGAAGCGTTTGGTAAAGAAGTAAAACGCCGAATCTTAATGGGGACTTACGCGCTTTCATCTGGTTATTACGATGCGTATTATTTGAAAGCGCAACAAGTTCGACGTTTAATTAGTGAAGATTTTAAAAATGTGTTGAGTGAAGTTGATGTAATTTTCAGCCCTGTTACGCCCACTCCCGCATTTAATATTGGTGAAAAAACGGCCAATCCAATTGAAATGTATTTGGCAGATATTTACACGATTGCCATTAATTTAGCAGGTTTGCCAGCGATATCAATTCCAGCAGGTTTTATTAATGAAATGCCTGTCGGTTTGCAATTAATTGGCAATTATTTTGATGAAGCACGTTTATTGAATGTCGCGCACGTTTATCAAAACACCACTGATTGGCATAAACAATCGCCAACTTAAGGTAGCGATTATGGCTATTGTGTCGAAACATTCAGATCTCGATACAAAGACGGTTAACGTTTTCAATCAAAATGCGTTTTTTTTGAAAGCGTTTTATTATGAGATTTTTCTTTTGTGGTAAGGGACTGTCCTTTTTTCTTTTTGAATGGAATGAGGGAGTTCAGGTGATACCTAATAATTCCTTGATAACGCGAATCGGCAAGTAGTTGCGTATTTGGATCGAGCAATACGTAAGATTGAGGTTATGAAAGAAAACGTTGTCATAGGGTCGATTATTGATAATTTAGCAGGAAATAGTATCGCTAATGAACAAGCTAAAATCATTGAATTAGAGAAACAAAAAATTCTTCGACTATATTCTTCGACTATATAAGCACTTGCAAAACGATAGTGTTACACAAGTTGTTCGATTAAACTCATGCTAATCCATGATTTTGGTGGTTATTTGAATGTACAATGCATCTTAATAATTCTATGTTATTTTTTCAAAAAAATAACACTATTCTCATAATAATCAATTAATTACGTTATAGTAATTCCATTTTTATTACAAATTCAAGCTGTTTAATAAAACAGTACACAAATAAGCTATAAATATTAAGTGAGCTAAGAAGTGAGTATTTATAAAATATATGATGAGTATTTATTGGAATGTCCTAGAGGCAGATGGATTGCATTCCAAAATTTCCAAGGATTTCGTTCATATACAAAAATCCCCTTAGGATACAGTCAAAAATAATATCCCGATTTAATGAGTTGAAATGAGATAATAAGCCCCTAAATTTTTCTCATGGCAAATTATCAAATGATCAGTTATGAAAAGCACATCGAAGTAAAAATGCAACGTCTCTTTGTCACGTTATCGGAAAAGGATAAACGCCGATATGCCGCCATTGAAGCGGAGAAATTAAATCATGGAGGGACTGATTATATTTCAAGGCTCTTTGATATTGATCCAAAAACGATACGCAAAGGGATGGCTGAATTAGAACAAGTATCGGATGAGAC
>BJHG01000108.1 GCA_014191975.1 Methylococcaceae bacterium
ATCAGAACCATCAGCAAAATGTACAAAATTTTTTTGTGTTTTTGTTGTGGTCATTTTTCCCAAAATCGTTTCAAGTAGTTCCATCGAAATCTTGTTCAGCGTTAATGTTTTTTTTGAACTACATTTTCGCTGATTTTTAGATTTTGTTTTTACCTTTCAAAAACTGTCCGAACTATTGAAATCGAGCGGTTGCATTTTTAAATGTGTCAGAATTAGGTTAAAATCGTTGAATTTGCCACAAAATAGCAATGCTTTAAAATTCAAAATATTGATTTTAATTAAGTTTATTTATGCACCAACACAGATGGAAATTATCAAACGTTGATGAGTGACGCTTTAAAACAATATGCTCAAAGCGAACTGGTTTAACAATAAAGAAAAGGATTAGACGATGATGTATAAAAATGTAATGAACAATGTAATGAACAAAGTGATTCACGATAAAAATTATTCAACCAACGCGGTAGCATTAGGTGTGACATTTGTAGGGCTAATTAACAGTTCTGATTTTATTACGTCAGTGGGTTTTTTTGCACTTTCGGGTGCTATTACCAATTGGCTAGCGGTTTACATGTTATTTGAAAAAGTGCCATATTTAAAAGGTTCTGGTGTAATTCCAGAGCGTTTTGAAGAATTCAAAGGTGCGATTAAAGTGTTGATGATGTCGCAGTTTTTCACAGTAAAAAACATCGAACAATTTATCGAAATCGAAGAGCAAGGTGGTGAAAAATTCTAAATATAGAACCGCTTTTAAATGCGGTGGATTATGACAAAATTTACGATAGTTTAGTTTTGGTGATTTTGGAATCATCATTCGGCATTATGTTAATGATGATGGGTGGTGTGGAAGCATTAGTACCACTCAAAGAACCTTTTATTGAAAAAGTGAAAGTTACATTGGTAGAAATGGTCGATTCCAGTGAATTCAAAACTGCGTTACAAAAAGGGTTGAATGCGCAAAAAATCAGCACGGATTTAGTCATCAAAATCGAAAGTGTTATTGATAAACGCTTAAGTGAACTCACACCACAACTCGTCAAAGAAATGGTACAGACTATTATCCAAGAGCATTTAGGTTGGCTGGTGGTTTGGGGCGGCGTAATTGGTGGATTATTGGGCGGTCTGTTTAGTTTTTTATTTTGATTTAAAAGAATTTAATGGTTTAAAAATGCTAAAAATTTACAACACGCTTACCCGTTCAAAAGAAGTTTTCATACCGCGCGTTGCTGGCAAAGTCGGTTTATACGTTTGCGGCATGACGGTTTATGATTATTGTCACGTCGGACACGCTCGCGTAATGGTGGTTTTCGATACTGTTGTACGTTATTTACGTTATTCAAATTACGACGTGACTTATGTGCGAAATATCACCGACATCGATGACAAAATTATTCATCGTGCTAATGAAAATAGCGAAGATTTTAATGCGTTAACGGAACGCTTTATCGAAGCAATGCACGAAGATGAAAGGGCTTTATCAGTTTTACCCGTTGACATTGAACCGCGAGCGACGACTTCAATTCCTGATATTATTTCGATGATTGAAAAATTAATTACCAACGGTTTTGCGTATCTTGGTACAAATGGCGACGTGTTTTATGCAGTCGAAAAATTCAAAAATTACGGGCAACTTTCAGGTAAAAACTTAGACGATTTACAAGTGGGTGAGCGTGTTGATGTCGATTTAGCGAAACGCAATCCAATGGATTTTGTGTTGTGGAAAATGGCGAAAATTAACGAACCATTTTGGGTATCGCCTTGGGGAAATGGTCGCCCTGGTTGGCATATCGAATGTTCGGCAATGTCAACCTGTTGCTTGGGAAATTCGTTTGATATTCACGGCGGCGGCATGGATTTACAATTCCCACATCATGAAAATGAAATCGCGCAATCTGAAGCTGCGACAGGTGAAAAATTTGTAAATTTATGGATGCACAACGGTTTTGTAAGAATCAACGAAGAAAAAATGTCTAAATCACTTGGCAATTTTTTCACCGTCCGCGAAGTCTTAAAACAATATCGCCCTGAAATTATTCGATTCTTTATTTTGACCAGTCATTATCGCAGTCCGTTAAATTATTCTGAAGAATCTTTAAGCGACGCGGAAGCTGGTTTGACAAGATTTTATACAGCGTTGCGTGATGTTGAAATCGTAGATGCTGACATTGACTTGGAATTTAAAACCCGTTTTGAGCAAGCCATGAACGATGATTTTAATACACCCGTTGCGTTGGCGGTTTTGTTCGATGTTGCACGTGAATTGAACAAAACAAAATCACCTGTTTTAGCGATAACATTGAGATCATTAGCAAGTGTTTTAGGTTTATTACAAGATGATTCTGAAACATTCTTGAAAGGTACAAATGATGGTGATGCAGAAATTGAGGCTCAAATCCAAGCTAGAATTGATGCTAAAAAAGCTAAAAACTGGTTATTAGCTGATCAAATCCGTGATGAATTAAAAGCAAAAAATATCATTTTAGAAGATTCACCAGATGGTTCGACACGCTGGCGGCGTTGAGTGAAAAACTCCTTACTTACTTTAACCTTGGTTAGATATAAAAAGTAGCCTTTGTAAAAAAAGCTGGAAGAATAAAATTTCAACTATAGAGTTTATGCACAATTAAGATAATTGAGAATATCGTAGCCACTTTGTAATAAATTCAAGGTGTGCGCTTGTTCCTCGAACCAATTTTACGCAATAATCCCAGATTAATAAAAGTTTTCACAGGCATTTGGGCAGAAGATTTTTAGTTAATGATTGACCAAATGGAAACCAATTTTTGCGAAATATTAAGAGTGGCGAATTTGAAGAAAAAGTATATGTTTACAGAAAATATTTTAGTTGAGGCTCATAAGCATTGTTTTAATAATCAGAAAGAAATTTTAGAAAGTGACTTATGTGGTATAGTGGACCCTGAAATCCGGACAATAGTTTAAGCTATACTCTGTCGAAAAAAGAGAAGTGGCAAATGAGTGAAAGCAAGCGGAAGATTTTTACAGGATCACAAAAAGCTAAGATTGCCTTGGAAGCGGTTAAAGGCACAAAGACAATCAATGAGATCGCCCAGGAAAACGGAGTCCATCCGACCCAGGTAAGTCAATGGAAAAAGGAATTGATGGACAATGCGGGTAGTCTTTTTG
>BJHG01000109.1 GCA_014191975.1 Methylococcaceae bacterium
TCCAAGGCAATCTTAGCTTTTTGTGATCCTGTAAAAATCTTCCGCTTGCTTTCACTCATTTGCCACTTCTCTTTTTTCGACAGAGTATAGCTTAAACTATTGTCCGGATTTCAGGGTCCACTATACACTTCTAAAATTGCCGATCCCAAGCCTTCTTCTTTGGACGGATAAACAAAAATATCAAACAATGCGAAATAATCGGCGATATTTTCTTTGAAACCTTCAAAAATAACATTACTCAAATTCAGTTCCATCGCTATTTTTTTCAAGTACTGTTCGTCTTTGCCACTTCCTAGCAACATAAAAACGATGTTTTCATTTTTGCGTAATTGATTTGCTGTTTTTAAAATTAACGACTGATTTTTGATGCTGTCATCCAATGCGCCAACGTGACCTACAATAAATTTACCTGCGAATTGTGTTTTTAAATTGGCAGCTTCTTGCTGATTAGATTCAAGTATGCGAGCAATATCGGGGATAATTTTATGATGTTGATTGGGAGAAAATCCTAGCATTACAGCATGAATGTTTTTGGAAATAGAAACAATAGTCGCGGCGTTTTTATAGGCTAATTTTGTCAGCCATTTTTCGTGTGGTTTATTTAAAACTCGTCGCGTCACTAAATACGATTTTTGAAAAAAAAAATTTACAGCTAATGCAAAATAAATACTGCGCCCTTCATGAAGGTGAATTACATCGAACGATTTTAATTTTGCGACGTTTAGCAGAAATGGTTTGCGAATGGCAATGACGGGAATATGAAGTTTCACTGCTTGTTGTTCGAGCAAACTATTTTTTCGACAAATTAACGTTTGCTCAATCTCAAAATGATTTAAGCCTTCGATAATCGCCAACGTTTGATTTTCACCACCACGCAAACCTTTGGCTAAATTGATGTGAGCTAGTTTTAACGTCATTTATTTCGTATTCCAAGCGTGAAAATTTTTATCTCCAAAGAAACTTACCATTGACTCGAGTACCAAAAATCGACATTCCATGCTCTCGGATTTCTTTTGTACATTGTTCTTTTTCTCGTTTATTTTTTTTCATGCGGTGAAGTTTTCGAGCTAACCAATTCATTCGCAAATATTTTAAACAAAATCGATGATTGGGCAAATCACTTTTTTGTGACAAACCACGTTCTTGGCGCATCAATTTTTGCGTCATCGAACCATAATGATGAATCCATGAATCGCCCGTAAACGCACACGAAATTTTTGCATTTAAAACCTCATGCCAAAATAACGTATCTTCATAACCGAGTAACAATGGAACGGGTTGGAAATAACCAATTTCTTGCCAAACAGAATCGTGAATTGCCACACAGACTGCGTGCCATCCGTCTGGACGCACCGTCCCTGTCATTTTTCTACCTGTTTCACTTACAAACTCTTCAAAATCGTAATCTAAGTCACCTTCAATCATAGCAGGTGAAATCATTTTGACATTATTGCGTTCTGCGGCATGAATTAAATTCTCAATCCAATTTTTAGAAACCAAAATGTCATTGTTCATCACAATCGTCCATTCTGCTTGTAAGGCTAACGCGCCTTGATTCCATGCGATGCCACAACCTAAATTGGTTTTGTTAAAAATCTTTCCACCTAACGGCAATGTTTCCAGATATTCACGAGTGCTATCTGTCGAATTGTTATCCACAACAACAACACGACTTAAATCAACGCCGTGTTTAATTAGGCTATCAATACATTGTTTTGTGTATTTGACTTGGTTGTAACAAGCGAATGTAATGGCGTAATCGAGTTTTTTCATAGTGTTATTATTTTAAAGATTGTTTAGGGGCTTTTTATAACGATTCGATGACCTGAAGAAATTCGTTCAATACAAAAGTATTTGACGATCTTTCTTTAACTTCACGCATGACATCTAATCCATGTTTCCAATCCGCATCACCATAAGATTCTTGGACTCGATGCAACATGGTTAAAATTTCAGTTTCGGGCGCATTATCATCAATCAAAAATGGATAATCCGCACCCAAATAATAGAGTGCGTCGCTTTCATTTCGCTGAACAATGATGTTTGCATCGCAATGAGCAGCAACAAATCCTTTCATAAAAGGTTTGAATCCATCATGTTTTTTATACTGTCTAATGGCATAGTGGCAATTATAGTCATTTAGTTTCGTCATCCATTCATTATCGGTGCTTTCGTTGCAATTTACTCGTGTGAAATCCACATATTTGCTAATTTCATTTGTTATTTTAGTATTCACGGTTTCGCCAAAATATCCGATTTTTAGCCCGTAAAATGCCTTTTTGATTTTAAATTGCGCTATTCGTGGATCAACGTGGTGAGTAATATGAAAAGAAGGCTTTTCAGACCATTTTATTTTGTAATAAATGTAAGACTTGATTGATGATGCAATTAAAACATCTATTTCATCGATAAGTAACAGATTTGGCGGTTCGTCTACAAAATCAGCCAAAATGATATTACCGTTCAAACGCATTTTTCTAAGTATTTCAGGCATTGTGGTTTTTAAAAATCCTTTTGTCAAAAACAAAATTTTATTTTTGCATTCGTAATAAGTTGAATAACTTACATTGCATTTGTCGCTTTGATTAGATAACAAATTACATAACTGCTCGCCACGCATGAATGTAGAACCAACGTTTTTATACGTTTCTTCAAAAAAGAAAATGACATCCCTTTTCTGTGGCGGGTAGCTATTTTTTTCGCTTATTGCAGGGGAGCTAATTTCAACAGATTTTTTTGTTCCTAGAATTATCTTCGGAGCTAAATTATTTATGCTTATTACACGATACGAAAAGGGAATTTTTTGTATTTCTTCCCAGCCATTCGTAATATCTACAGACTCATAAAAAGTACGCTTAGTGCGTGTTTTAAAAGTCAGAAATCTGCTTTAAAGCCGTCCGAGCATCAAGTTTATCATCGCAATATGTATGAACGCCGTACTTGAATCGGTTAAGACTTCATAATCTTTACTTAAACGGCGA
>BJHG01000110.1 GCA_014191975.1 Methylococcaceae bacterium
CGGCGGTGCAAAGATTATAGATAAATACGCAACAACAGAAACATCAGTTCTGGTTTAAAAAAATGGGACAGCGCCATTCAGCTGGAGTGTAAACAGACTCTATCTTAAATTAAGACATTATTTGTCTGGACAATGGGGTCCACTTTAGGATTAGGTGGGCTAGAAGTTTGGAACGAAGAAGCAATTAAAAAAAGGTCATTAAAATTAGCAAAACAAGCTCTTGAAGTATGGAAAAGTCCTGTGTTAAGTGCTGATATTTTAAATAGTTATCGCGTTGACTCTCAACAGGTTGATTTGGAAACTGATGCTATTGATGCTGACGATTAAAAGACTTCAATCTTCATTCAAATGGATTCCGCTTCATCTCAGAAACGGTGGTTTTCACCTCGAAAACCCGATATGAGAATGCCGATTTTTTGGCTTACTCGAAGTGGTGATGAACTCTTTTTTGTTAATGATTCCGATGAAACGTTAGATTCAGGGCATGGTCGTGTGGAAATCCGACATGTTTATTTTTATCGACTTGCTTGGATACGTTGCCCAATCCTGAACGTTGGAAAGGACTAAAAAGTATTGGCATGATTGAAAGTGAACGCGTTATCAAAAGCCAAGGAACCACAACTATTGAACGACGTTATTACATCAGTACCTTAACGGATGTCGATAAGTTTTCTCATGCTACAAGGGCGCATTGGGGCGTTGAAAACTCATTGCACTAGCGGATCAAGCGTTTAGGATGCAGTTTGGTGATTTAACTCAGTTATTTTAAAATACAGGTTTTTGATGAGAGTATAATGAATGCTACATCAGTATTTCAGTCATACGAAAGTGTGGATATTTCAGTAGGAATGGTTTTTATTCCTCGTATTTGTTGGGAAACCATTTTTTAATATAGAGGCATTGAGAATACGGGTTAAACGTTCTCGTTCCATTAATTGCATAAAAAAGATACTTTTTAGTTGCTAAAGCAATATAATGAAACTAATATGTATCATTAATAAAAAATGTAATTTATTCATTTCTTTGTGACTGAACATGAGCCATATTCACCACCAACTCAAACAGCGGCGTAAACAGCTCGGCTTAAAACAGGAAGACATGCTAATGCTCGTTGGCATGGCACGCCAACAGTACCAGCGCCTAGAATCAGCGGGAAATCCTCAATTGGATAATTTCGAGCTTGTCGCTAAAGGATTGAAATTGGAATTAATGCTGGTACCCCAAGAAAAGATTCAAGCGGTGAAAGCAATTCTCGAAGAGTCAAAGTATATTGATCTTCAGATGGAATCAGCACAAGAAGGCGTTAATACGTTAGCCGAAAATCCATGGCAAAACATATTTAGCGAAGAAGCGTAAAAAAATATGCAGAAAATTCGTGTTCTTCGATTAACACTCCATGACACATTAGTTGGCTATTTAACCGGATCTCAAGACGGTCGCAATAGTTTAATTTTCGATGAAGCTTTCAAGTTCAATTCATCTCGCCCAACGCTAAGTTTAATTACCCGCCCAGACTTTCCTCGCGTTGAAAAATTATTGGCCGAGCCTTGGCTGACAAAACAAAGACTCCATCCTGTATTTTCCAATTTATTGCCTGAAGGCGCTTTACGGGAGTTGATTGTTCAAGGTTTAAAAACACATTCTGATAACGAGTTTCAGTTATTTTCCTTTCTAGGTCACGATTTACCTGGTGCGTTGATTGCTGAGCCATTGGCACCCGACGATGTACCCATTTCACTGATTACCGCTAATAGTCAGGTTATAGCTATGACGCCTTCTATCGCACAAAATAGATTCTCTTTAGCGGGTGTACAAATAAAATTTTCGATGAAAGAAATGGACGGGCGTTATCAACTCGCCCAATCCGGTGCGCTGGGTGATTGGATTATCAAAACACCTTCGACCAAACATCAAAATGTGCCTATTAATGAATATACCGCGATGACGCTAGCCTCATTAGTCGGGGTCGACATTCCTGAAATTAAACTGGTTGAAATGGGCATGCTTGATAATCTACCGCCAATTAATCTCCCCAATGAACGTTATGCTTTTGGCATAAAGCGTTTTGATCGAGACAATCAGCGCCGTATTCATAGCGAAGATTTTGCTCAAGTGTTAGTAAAATATCCTCACGAAAAATACAATTCCGCCAATTATGAGCAGATCGGCAAAGTCCTCTACCAATTTACAGGCAACGGCATTGCAAATGCCCAGCAATTTGCTAGGCGATTGCTTGTTAATATTTTGCTCGGTAATGGTGATGCACATCTAAAAAATTGGAGTTTACTTTATAGCGATCGCTTCACCCCGGAATTGGCGCCAGCCTACGATATTGTGACGACAAACGTTTATATAGAGGGTGAGTGTGAATATGCCTTGAACCTTGGTAAAACCAAACAGTGGTACCAAGTCACATTAGATCACTTTGAAACATGGGCCAGAAAATCAGATATTCCATGGCGTGTCATTAAACCGCATTTAGATGACACCATGGCTAAGGCTCGTTATCTCTGGCCAAATGCGTTAAATGAACTACCCATGGATGATATTCACAAAGAAAAACTTAGAATGCATTGGCAGGCATTACAAAAAGATTTTCGAATATAAGCCTTTCTAAGGCAACATCAGTTTCTGGTCGTTATTTGTTGATCCGTGCATTTATTAATGAAACTTAAAACTTTAAATGATGACACCTAAGAATGAAATTACTGATGTTACGCAGTGACAAAAAAAGGATAGAGATTACAATTCAATTTTTGAAACAAGAAAATGAAACATCTCGAACTGTATAGCGATTATTTGATTTGTAATGTGGCAGGTTATGCGACGGCGACAGGATTATCAGCCATGATTGATGGTGATGTAAGTCACGATCAAATCACTCGTTTCCTATCCGCGCAAAAAAAAGTTCAAAAGAACTGTGGTTAAAAGTGAAATCAG
>BJHG01000111.1 GCA_014191975.1 Methylococcaceae bacterium
CGGCGGTGCAAAGATTATAGATAAATACGCAACAACAGAAACATCAGTTCTGGTTTAAAAAAATGGGACAGCGCCATTCAGCTGGAGTGTAAACAGACTCTATCTTAAATTAAGACATTATTTGTCTGGACAATGGGGTCCACTTTACACATCGCGGCTGGTTCAATTTACATTTCAAATTTTGTTCTGCAAAGTGAATCAGGCTATTTTGATACCGCCGCAGAACTTAAACCCTTGCTACATCTTTGGTCATTGGCGATTGAAGAATAATTTTATTTAGTTTTTCCGCTTCTGCTTATTGTTGGCAAACGTTTTCGCGTTAATCCGCTGTTAATTATTTCAACGTGTTTGGGTGTTTCGTTTTTAGCTAACGTTATTCAAATTCACGACAAACCGACGGAAGTTTTCTTTTTTCCTTATTCTCGTACATGGGAATTATTAGTCGGAAGTTTTGTTGCGTATTTGAGTATTCATTCGATTGCAAAAACGAAATTTGAAAAAATCGCTAATTTGTTGTCATGGCTGGGTGTTACTTTAATTTTGACTGGTTGGATTTTGTTAGACAGCAAAAAAATTATTTTTCCATCATTGTGGGCATTGATACCAACATTAGGCGCAGCGTGTTTGATTTTTGCAGGCGAAAAAGCATGGTTTAATCGAAAAGTTTTAGCCAACAAAATCGCTGTATTTATTGGACTAATTGGTTACCCGCTGTATTTGTGGCATTGGGTTTTGTTGAGCTTTGTGCGAATTACCGAAATGAAACAGCCGAGTTCATGGGCGAGAGTTTCTATTTTGGTCGTGAGTCTGATTTTGGCATGGCTGACGTATTATTTTGTTGAGAAGAATATACGCTTTCAAAAATCGAGGTTTGTTAGTATTGGATTATTGGTTTGTTTGCTGGTAATTGGCTCTGCTGGTTATCTTGTTGAGTTACAAAAAGGCTACCCAAATCGCCATAAAATTGAAGAAAATTGGACAGAAGGTGAACTTGGCAATGATGTTTTTAAGAAAAAAGGTTTAATTTCTCAACAAAATTGTATTGATAAATATCAAAAACTTTTTGATAAAGATGCTGTGAGCAAGGAACTTTTTGATTATGAATTTTGCCTGTTTCAAAATAGCGAAAAATCCCCAACAGCTTTACTATTGGGCGATAGCCATGCCAACCATTTGTATGCTGGTTTGGTAATGGATACAGATTTAACAGGTGGAAACCTTTTGAATATCGGAATTGGTGGATGTTATCCGTTTGTTGATTTGACTTTTCAAGAAGAGAAATGCCAGCAACTTGTTAACAATAGCTTGAAAATGGCTATTGAAACACCATCAATTGGCACGTTGATTCTTACAAATCGTGTATTCAAACCAAAAGATTCGTCGCAATTTAAAAAACTATTTGATTCAAATAGTAGGACTGAAGATAACTTTTATTTCACCTTGCAAAACAGTATGAGAAAAACGTTACAGCAATTATTGGATGCAAATAAAAAAATTATTTTTGTTCTCGATACGCCTAAATTAGATTTTTCACCAGCAGAATGTGTGGCACGTCCTTGGCGATTGAGCGGACAATCATTCAAAACGCCTTGTGCGAGTTCACGTTTAGAAATAGATGAGGCACGTCGAAAATATCTTGATGTAGTTCTGCCTGTTTTAAACGAATTTCCAAGCATACAAATTTTAGATCCTTTACCAGCATTTTGTGATGAAGCGTATTGTTGGGCGATTAAAGATAAAAAATTGCTTTATCGTGATAATGGACATTTAAGCGAAGTCGGTGCAATTTATTTAGGGGAGTATTTTCAACATGAAAAATAAGCTAAAAATAGCCATTTATACCTGCATTACGGGAAATTATGACAAGCTCATTCCACCGCGACACATTGACAGTCGTTTGGATTATTTTTGTTTTACGGATAATGAGGGACAAATAGACGCGCCCTGGTGCTTTAAATCATTGGCTTTGTCGGAATTAGACAATAAAGATAAAAACCGCTATGTTAAAATGCACCCACACAAACTTTTCGCAGAATATGACATGACTGTTTATATTGATGGAAATGTCGAAATTGTTGGTGACTTGTATGAATTAGCATTAAAAGTTAGTGCATTAAAAGGAAATTTGTTCGTCTATTCTCATTCTGAAAGGAATTGTATTTATTCAGAAGGTGCCGCATGTGCTTATTATTCTCACGATTGGATATGGAATGTGGCGAAACAAATGCGAAAATATAGTGGGAACAACTATCCAATGAATCACGGTCTCGTTTGTGCAAATATACTGATTAGAAAAAATGATTCTGCTTTATCGAGTTTGATGGATGCTTGGTGGTTAGCTTATTTATCAGGTGTTAAACGGGATCAACTTTCATTGCCTTTTGTGTCGTGGCAACTTAGTAATCCAATTTGCTATTTAGGACAAAACAATTTTCGCTATTTTCAATCAACGACGCATTCAAGAAAAAACCGTTCGTTAAAAATGACTACACGAAAATATATCAATCGTATTATTGCGTTTTTTATTCCCTATCAAACACTGTTTTCAGTTCCTTCTAAAATTCCACGAAAAAAACCTTTTTGAAATGAAAATCTCAAATCTAATAAATATAAAAAAAATTACAGAAAAACTGAGAAGGATTGTGTCTAAGGATACAGTCAAAAATAATATCCCGATTTAATGAGTTGAAATGAGATAATAAGCCCCTAAATTTTTCTCATGGCAAATTATCAAATGATCAGTTATGAAAAGCACATCGAAGTAAAAATGCAACGTCTCTTTGTCACGTTATCGGAAAAGGATAAACGCCGATATGCCGCCATTGAAGCGGAGAAATTAAATCATGGAGGGACTGATTATATTTCAAGGCTCTTTGATA
>BJHG01000112.1 GCA_014191975.1 Methylococcaceae bacterium
TCGCCGTTTAAGTAAAGATTATGAAGTCTTAACCGATTCAAGTACGGCGTTCATACATATTGCGATGATAAACTTGATGCTCGGACGGCTTTAAAGCAGATTTCTGACTTTTAAAACACGCACTAAGGATATGACGCGCCGAAATCTGAAATTGAATTACTGAAAACCATTGGTTTGCTCAATATTATTGGACATCACAATGGTTTAAAAGCGAGTTCAGATTTACTCGATTTGACAATGCCTGACAAAACTACCGTGTTAGATTCGTTGTCGAGAAAATCAATTATCAATTATCGTGCTTTCAATACGGAATACCGTGTTTGGGAAGGTAGCGATTTTGATTTAGATGCGGCAATTCAGGAGGCAATTCAACACGAAGGGCATTTTAATCTCGCTGAAAAACTCAATCAACGTAAAACACAGTTGCCGATTGTGGCACGAAAATACTCTATTCAAAATGGCACATTGCGCTATTTTCAACCAATTTACATCGATAAAGATTCAAAAATTGACACCGTTGTTGCACCACAAATTCATTTTTTTCTTTCTGAAAATGGTGATGACAACACAGCCTTTTTTAAGCTTATTCAAAATGAAAATAACACGTCATTTATAATTTATGTTTTGTGTGAAAATACAGCAAATTATCGAGCGGTACTTGAGGATGTTTGTGCCTTAGAGCGGATTCAAAACGAAAATCCACTATTGAAAACTGACCGCGTTGCACAATACGAATGGCGTGATGTTTATGCTGCCGCAAAGAATCTGGAAGAAAAATTATTAAACGAATTTTTAACAACCCCCGAATTGCATCAATGGTTTTGGTGTGCTGAAAAATTAGAACTGCTCAATAAACGCGCTCTCCAAAATCATTTATCGAGTGTATTGGAAAAAATTTATCATGCCGCACCGATTATCAAAAATGAATTGATTAACCGCCACAAACCATCAAGCCAAGGGAATTCAGCTCGAAACAAATTGATAGCAGCAATGCTTTTGCAAAGTCATCAGGAAGATTTGGGTTTTGAAAAAGATAAATTTCCACCCGAAAAATCAATTTATCGATCTTTGTTCAAAGAAACAGGTGTTCATGTTGAGAAAAATGGCAGATGGCAATTAGTTTCACCGAATGAAAATCGCTATAAATTTGCTCAAGTTTGGCAAGGTATTGATAATTTTATTGCGGAAAATAATTCGAGTAGTCAGCTCGTTGCACTTTATGAATACTTAACCGCCCCGCCTTTTGGCATTCAATATGGTGTGTTACCGTTATTGTTCGTTGCTTATTATTTAACAAATCAACGTAACTGCGCTTTGTACGAAGACGGCATTTTTTGCCCACAAGTCACACAAGAAAATTTTGAGGTGCTGTTAAAGCGTCCCGAATTATTCAGTTTTGAAAAAGTAGAAATGCGCGGCATTCAAGGG
The DNA here is from genome assembly GCA_014191975.1 of Methylococcaceae bacterium. GTDB lineage: Bacteria > Pseudomonadota > Gammaproteobacteria > Methylococcales > Methylomonadaceae > UBA10906. The sequence goes on from BJHG01000112.1 coordinate 1,429, forward strand.
GAGCTGTTCAATCAATACTTAGAAAAATTAGTGGGCAAAATTTCTGATGACAGCAGTTTATTAGACATCATTAAACCGTTGGCAAAATTTATCAAAAGCTTGCCTGAATATACGTTATATGCAAAAGAGCCACTTTCTAAAGAAGTTAGAGCTGTCCGAGATGCGTTTTCACAAACGCAAAGTCCCGTAAAATTACTGTTTGAAATTTTGCCACAAGCGTGTGGTTTTGAAGTCCTCGAAAATATTGATGGTTTTTTACAAACATTCGTTCAGCATTTAAAAACACTCGAAAATTCGTATTCAGCATTACTGAAACGCTTTAAACAATCGCTTTGTGAGGCATTAAGTTTTGACACTACGTTAGATTTATCAGCGTTGCGTGAACATTGTCGTCAATATTCGGATTTAGAAAAATTCACGCGTGATTCGCAAGGGTTACAAGCCTTTATTATCCGCTTGCAGAATAATAAAGAAAGCGATGATGCTTGGGTAGAATCGATTGCTGCTTTTTTAGGAAAAGTTCCTCCGTCAAAATGGCGGAAAGAAAATGAAACCGAAGCGGATTATCGTTTAGTCGATTTTGGCGAAAGATTGAAAGATTTATTTGAGTTGCACGCACATCAGAGCAAAGTTAAAAAAGGTTCGGATACCAAAGTGACGGTGATTAGATTGATCAATGAAAACCAAGGCGAAGTAAATTATCTTATTTCCGCTTACATTGATGCGGAAGCGCAACATAAAGCAGATAAGTTTTTCGATGAGCTAGGTGATAAATTTTACAATTCCGATAAAAGAGTAAAATTAGCCCTGGTGATGAAATTGTTGGATCAAAATAAGGAATTATAATGACCGAATAAAATAAGAAGACGGTTACACTTTCTACAGATTGTAGTGATGAGCGTTATGCGGATTGATCACAGCTTCATATTCTAAAATAGTTTTATAAATATGTGCAAAACCGGTTATTCGGTCATTTAAATGCTGATGAATAGCCTGCTCAATACATTGAATATCACCTGAAGATTTAATCAGTGAAAAATCCCATTTCATCACTAAGTATTGATTGTGGTATTGGGTTGGATTTTTACCGATGGCTAACTTACCAAATAATGTCTCAAAATCCTCCGCGTAATTTACGTCGTAATAGTAACTGAGCATCGACAATAAAAGGCTTTTACCAAATCGACGCGGGCGAATGAAAATCAATTGTTCACC
>BJHG01000113.1 GCA_014191975.1 Methylococcaceae bacterium
AAATATCTTTTTGAAGGCAATGTCTGTTTTCGGGTCTACGAATTTCATGGTTGAGGCTGTTCGAGTGGATTGCGATTAAGGGAAATTCTATCACACCACCACACACAAAAAATCGCCCCCAGTTTTCCGAGGACGATTCATTTTTCAACCGACTGTGGTTGTCAAGAAGGGGGGGCAGAACACCCTACCTGACTTCATATAACATGGATGTTTGCGCGATTGTGGCTCTAGTGCGACAACAACTCAGTCTGCACTGGAGGTAAAGCGGATTTCAATGCATTGGCATACGCCAAACGGGCTGTTTGGAGTACCGCCGCTTGAGCATTCAGTCGTTGGAGTTCGGCATCGACGAATTGGAGGCTGCCGAGTTGGCTCTTTGCCTCTTCGCTCAAGGTATCGATGTTGTAGGCTTTGTCGTCTATGGTGATGGTTGTCATCTTTGTTGGTTTCCTTTTTAAGCTGCTATGTGATGAATTTTCTTTAACGACACAGGATTTGGCAATTCAAGATTGTCGCGTTTATAAATTTCAATCCATTCATCTACAATTTTGCATAATTGTTTAAATACTTTTACTTCGTTATCACCATGACAGCCACCATACATCAAGCCTGGACAGCTACCGATATAACATTGGTCTTCTTCAGACCATTCAACAATCTTCGGAGATAATGATTATTTGTTTTCATTTTTTGATTCCTCCATTGATATTTTAACGGCTTTAATCAAGTAAGTATACAGTCAAGAATAACATCCCGATTTGAATAGGGGAAATGAGATAATGGCACCCTAAATTTTTCTCATGGCAAATTATCAAATGATCAGTTATGAAAAGCACATTGAAGTAAAAATGCAACGTCTCTTTGTTACATTAGACATCTTTCCTAAATAAAGCCGCGCAATAACGGGTTTTGCTAAAAATTCACTACGACTCTCATAATCGTTATGAAAATGAAACTTTACGCAAAAATAACAACAAAAAACGCAGCTCAATTCAAACGTCTGATTGGCCTCTCTCAAGACAACTTTAATCATGTCGTTAAGTGGCTGAAATTTGAGCAATCCGAAATAAAAAAGCACAATCCCCAAAAAAGACGCGGATTAACTACGTCAAAAGTCTCCCTTGAAGATCGCGTTTTACTCACTTTCTACAATAGAGTTTATGCACAATTAGGTTAATTGAGAATATCGTAGCCACTTTGTAATAAATTCAAGGTGTGCGCCATGTTTCTCGAACCAGTGTTACGCAAAGAACCCACATGGATAAAAGTATTCACTGGCATTCGTGCCGAGGATTTTTGGTTGATGATTGACCAAATGGAAACCAAATTTTACGAATATGAACTGAACCGACATAATCGAAATAACCGTAAGCGAGGAATTGGAGCAGGACGAAATTTCGAACAATCACTGGCTCAGCGAACGGTTGGTGTGTTGGTATATTTACGTTTGAATACCTCACAGACTTTTATTGCGAGGATGTTTGGCTTGTAGCAATACGAAATATCGCGCGATTTACGTCGATTCGTGATGTTTTGCCGTGTCCTGAAGTATGGGAAGTAAATGATGATGACTTCGGGGCAATGCTTCCAGAACAATTGGAAGATGGACTGGCTTTGATTGATGCGACTGAACAAAGGGTGTCACGTCCAGGAAAAAATAATGAAATTCGGAAGTTGTTTTTTTCTGGGAAGCAGCATGAATTTACCTTGAAAACGCAACTCGCAACAGATGGCAACTGGCACATCGCGGCAGTCAGTGTGCCTGTTCCTGGTTCAATTCACGACAAAAAACTCTGCGATCAATTGCAAACTTTGGAGCGATTGCCAACAGGCTGTGAAGCGGCCGCAGATAAAGGATACCAAGGCTTGGCAACGGATACTGTGAGTACGTTAAGCACTCGAGATGTCGAAACAGGTGTTGAAAAACAAGTTCCTCGTGTGAAGGCTTACACACCGTTTAAAAAACCAAAAGGACAAAAACTCACTGAGGAACAAAAAGCGTTTAATCGCGCTTTAGCTTCAATTCGGATTCGCGTAGAACATTGCATCGGCTGGATAAAAAACTGGAAGATTCTTTCTGAACGATTTCGTTGTTCGCATTCCATTTATGGGTTGGTCATGCAAACTATTTGTGGGCTTGTGAATCAACAAACACTACGCTGGCAAATGGTTAAAGGTGCATCTGCTTATTGTGCATAAACTCTGTTCAATATCCGCCATTGGTTTAATTTCATAAACCCGATGACGTTTACAGTTTAATGCGTCAACAACCCTTGCTGCACAGGTGGCAACGCATCCTTCAACGCATTGGCATAAGCTAGACGGGCTCTGTTTGGAGTACCGCTGCTTGTGCATTCATGCGTTGTAGTTCTGCATCGATGAATTCTAGGTATCACTTCAACGCTTCTACTTCAGCTGTCGTCAGTTTGGTGATTTCAGCAATGGTTGCAACATCAAAGCCTTTGGCAAGCATCGTTTTGGCAACGTCAATTTTACCTTCCGCCTTGCCTTCCGCTAAACCATCCAAATGCGCGGTCTCTAAGGCATTCTTCGCCCTACCCAATTTCAAGCCCTGTGCTTCGTAAATCTCCAATTCGTCAGCTGTCCAGCCATGTTGTTCGGCAATCTGGTAGG
>BJHG01000114.1 GCA_014191975.1 Methylococcaceae bacterium
GCAGATTACCAAAATACCTATGACACACACCCAGATCGGCTAAAAAAAGAAGGAAATCACAAAATGAATGAACTAATAACACTCACCCAAGCGGAAAAAGTACACGGGCTTTATGAGTATTTTTTGAGTGGTAAAAATGTCATGTTTCGATTACTGGCAAAAGAAAGCGACAAGCACAGCATGGCTAAAGAAATCACACGGGCAGTTGATGAGAAACGAAAAGTGATTTTGATAGTGGAATAGATTTATCGCAAAGTGTGACGAAGAGCAAAAAATGAAATCCCGTATAGTATGGGCATCTAGGGGAATATCAAAATTTATCAAAATTTATCAGTTTCACGAGGTATTGAAAAAATGAGTAATGAATTAAGTGCTAAACAAACGAAAGCGGCTTTATTGCTTGCGCGTGGTGACACGATAACAACCACAGCTGAACAGATAGGCGTTAATCGCATGACTATCCAACAATGGCTAAAAAAAGAAGATAATTTCAACGCTTACCTGAACAGTTTAAAACGTGAATTTGTAGACGCAGGGCGATCAGCTATGAGAGCGTCAATCGTTACAGCAATCGACACGATCAATCAGCTGATGTTGTCATCAACGAATGATGTTGTCAGGCTCAATGCTGCAAAAGAAATACTAGATCGTGCTGGACTTGCTAACGATAAGCCGATTGGAAGTGATGACGTTTCAGAGTTGCAGCAAGAGCGTAATTTTGGATTTAGTTTTTAGTATCATGCGATCGTAGGATATTTTAAGCCTAGACCATTGCGACAATGGCTAATGTTTATTTTTGAAGTTGATTAAGTTAGGGTAACTGTTACAGGTAACACTAAATGTAACGAACCGTAACACCATGAAACACTCGCTAGGAACGGCTGCAATAGCTACAGGAAAAAGCAAAACAACAATTCATAGAGCTATTAAAAGCGGCAAATTATCTGCATTTAAGAATGATGATGGAGCGTTTGAGATTGATCCGTCAGAACTACATAGGGTTTTTGATCCTGTTACGCATGGTGTTACGGGTAACACTACAATGGAACAATCAGTAACACCTGATGTAACGGCTTTACTTGCGCAAGAAAACGATTTTTTACGCTTGCAACTGGAACGTGAACGTGAATTTAATCGAGATTTACAGTTGATGCTAAAAACAGAAAGTGAAGAACGCAGAAAGTTGACGGCATTACTCACATACCAAAAAGATCAAACCGAGCAAAACACACCCAGCACGGTTAAAACAAATTCATTATTCGCAAAGATATTTAAAAAGGATTTAAGATGAAAAAGATACTTATGACTGTTTTGTTGTTTGTGGTTACTAGCGATGTTTTTGCTATTCCTACGTTAACAGAAGCCTCTGCAACAGGAACAACGGTTAAATTCGCAACCAAGTTAAGTGAAATTCTCCCAAAAGGCTATAAAGTTAAAATTGATTTGAATAACGGAAAAGGCTTAGTTGCTATGACTTGTTCAGGAACAACCTGTACATTGTCTTCCAATACTCTACCTAAAGTTGATACGTCAATTTATAAAGTAGGTATATACGATTCTAAAGGTTTTTTGCAAGGCGCAACTACGGATGGTAGTTATGTCATCGTATCTACAGCAGAAATTAATACAATACCAACTACTACAATACCAATTCCCACCACTGGATATACCAAAATATCTAATTTAGGGGCAATATTGCCTGATACAGCCAAATTAGGCTCTGGTCCAAATGATTGGGCTTGCACAATAGACAATAAAACAGGCTTGACTTGGGAAGTGAAAACCACCGATGGCGGGTTACGGGATTATAAAAACGATTATTCTTGGTACGAACCCGATGCCAAGAATAATGGTGGTACTTCAGGTTATCAAAACCAAGGAACTTGCAAAGGCAGCCAATGCGATACTTATGCTTTCACTAAAGCCGTAAATGCAAAAGGTTTGTGCGGTAAAAAAGATTGGCGCATGCCGACGGTAGGTGAACTGCTGAAATTGGTTGTCTGTTCGGACGGTCAATACAATGCTAATGGAGCTTGTACAAATAAAATCGCTACCAGTCCAGCTATTAACACAACGTATTTTCCTGATATAACAAATGCTGCTGAAAACTACTGGTTTTGGTCTTCCTCGCCTTTTGCTAACGATAGTGGTAGTGCGTGGCTTGTCAACTTCTACAGCGGCTCTTCTTACGGCAACTATGAGAGCAATAGCAATAGTGTTCGGTTGGTGCGTTAGCGACTGTGTTTTTCTTTTTGTTAAGCCCCCCCTGAGACGGTTAAAACAAATTCATTATTTGAGCGGATATTTAGGCGTTAAAAACGACAATTTTCAGTACACCGCATTACTAATGCGATGATATAACGTTTCAATCCTTGAATTCATTGACGTGTAGAGATAATTTTTATTGTGCGGGGCACTGGTGGGGCACTCAGTTGTTTTTAGGCGTGTATAACGTATGAAACTCTATGAGAACTTATGATATACAAACTACAAATGACCGTATATAATTTGTATAACGTAATTATTCAGCGGATCAAAACACATGAAAGCAA
>BJHG01000115.1 GCA_014191975.1 Methylococcaceae bacterium
CGGCGGTGCAAAGATTATAGATAAATACGCAACAACAGAAACATCAGTTCTGGTTTAAAAAAATGGGACAGCGCCATTCAGCTGGAGTGTAAACAGACTCTATCTTAAATTAAGACATTATTTGTCTGGACAATGGGGTCCACTTTATTGTTCAAGTTATTCGTGTCACGTTATTACTAGAAAATAAATACGAAATTGCAACTCTGATTAAAACAATTAAAGGTTAAAAATGTTCACAATTACTAAAGAAGTCTATTTTTGTTATGGGCATAGGTTAATGAATCACGGTGGGAAATGTCGTAATTTACATGGTCATAGTGTCAAAGCAGCGATTTCAATTACGCATGAAAATCTAAATGAGCAAGCGATGGTTTGTGATTTTTCGGATGTGAAAGAATGTGTTGAGAATTATGTTAATACGCATTTAGATCACAACTTTTTATTACATAAAGATGATCCAATTATTCCTGCATTAATTCAAAATAACGAACGATTTTTGGTTTTAGATGAACATCCAACAGCAGAAGTATTAAGTAAAATGATTTTCAAGCATTTACAAATAAATGGATTCCACGTTAGCGAAGTTACGTTATGGGAAACAGCGAGTGCGAGTGCGAGTTATCGAGAATAATGTTATTTTTTTAGTCAAGATGTGCTGTACAAATTATCTGTCAAATCCCATGCAACTTTCGTTTTCGCCAAAATGTGGCACGACTCATACCCAAACTTTGTGCCGCCATATTCACATTTTTAGTTTTACTTAATGCATGTTCAATCGTTTTTTTTTCGTCTTCGAGTGAGAGGAGTTTAATTGGCGTAATGGGTGGCACAATTTCACGAAACTCGGGCGGTAATTCAACACTTTTTAAAATGGTTCCGCGTCCAACAGCAAACGCATATTCAACGACATTTTGCAGCTCACGAATATTTCCGTGCCAGGAATAATCGAGTAATAATTTCATGGCTTCAGGTTCAATTTTTTCAATTTTGCGGCGATCTGTGGTGTTGTGTTGTTCGATAAAATGCCAAATCAACACGTTAGTATCTTCGCGCCGTTCACGCAATGGAGGTAAAAAAATCGGTACAACGCGCAAACGGTACATTAAATCTTCTCGAAACCGTCCATTTTTAACTTCTTCACGCAAAGAACGATGTGTCGCGGCAACTAATCGCACATTTACGGGAATCGAAATAGTGCCGCCAACGGGTAAAAAATTGCGTTCTTGAATCACGCGTAATAATTTTGCTTGTAATTCTAGCGGCAATTCGGCAATTTCATCTAAAAACAATGTGCCGCCGTGAGCACGTTGAAATAAACCGTGGTGATCTTTTATTGCGCCCGTAAATGCACCGCGTACATGACCAAATAATTCGCTTTCGAGTAAATTACTCGATAATGCTGCACAATTTACCGCCAAAAATGGTGCATCACGTCGCGCACTTAAATCATGAATCGCTCGCGCAACAAGTTCTTTACCAGAGCCGCTTTCACCACGTACCAAAACAGTTGCTTCAGTTTCTGCTGCATTTTGAATAATTTGAAATACGTCACGCATCGCTGGGGAACGACTAATTAAACCGTGAAAATTTTGAATATTGTCGATTTTCATTTTTTACTTCCGTTCCCTAAACCATTGCCACTGGCAATACGTGACGCATTTCAAAAAGTATCCTGATTACTGTTAATTATTCTGCTGTGTTAGCGGGATTTATTTCATACAACACTGCTTGGTTTCGACCTAGATTTTTCGCTGAGTACAACGCTTTGTCTGCTTCACAAATTAACACACTTGGATTTTCGTCATGATTTGGAGTGCGAATTGAAATCCCTGCACTTAATGTAATCTGCCCAAATTCAGACATCACATGAGGTATTGCTAATTCTTTCAGTATTTGAAATAACTTTTCTATAACCACTGATGGGGTTGTTGTTTCAGGAAGAATCATTGCAAATTCTTCACCGCCATATCGTGCCACAAAATCATTATTACGATTACAACTATCCATTAAAAGAGCTGCAACGTGCTTTAAACAGGCATCACCTGCTTGGTGTCCGTAACAATCATTATATTTTTTAAAGTGATCTACATCTATCATGATAACTGTTAACGATTGTTGCATACGAATCGCTCGATGCCATTCATCGAATAATTTCTGATCAAAATTACGCCGATTTGAAATGCCCGTTAAACCATCGGTAATCGTCAATTGCATTAATTGCTTTTGCAAATATCTTAATTTAATTTGATTTTTGACTCGGAGTTTGACGATGCCAGGCGAAAACGGAAGATTTCAGGCTAGTTGTCGCCTCGACGTAAAATTCTAGGCAGCCATTTTATGCTGAATTTCCTCCTTAAGGATACAGTCAAAAATAACATCCCGAATTAGCAATGATTTAAAACGACACGATAATTCCATTTTGGAAGATGAGCATCAAAAGCAATGTCCGAGTTTTTAATGAAATCAATAGTACATTTCTTTCC
>BJHG01000116.1 GCA_014191975.1 Methylococcaceae bacterium
GGAAAGAAATGTACTATTGATTTCATTAAAAACTCGGACATTGCTTTTGATGCTCATCTTGCAAAATGGAATTATCGTGTCGTTTTAAATCATTGCTAATTCGGGATGTTATTTTTGACTGTATCCTTAATTGATTTCCAACTTTCGTTTCGTAATTTGTTTCAATATCGTTTGCGAGAGTCTTTAACAGAGCTTTACGCGGATGACACGACGTTTGGATTGCCTAGCCAAAAACTCACAGATTTATCTGCTGAACATGTGCAAGGATTATTACAAAATGCGTTAGAAAAAACTTTTTACGAAGTAGAAAATGTGTTGGCTCCGTTACTTAAAGAGCCAAATATGGCGCGTTATGCAATCGCAGAAGAATTTCGTGACCGTATTTGGAAAGCTAGCGATGCAAAAGAACAATGGCGGATTTCTTTAGGCGAGCGAAAAAATATACTGTGGCCTGAAAAATTTAAATGGGCTGAATTGCTAAAGGACGTAAATAAAAAACTTTCAAATTTGACGTTAGCGTAAGGAATTAAAACGATGCAAAATTTACACATCAGTATGTTAGGCGCGCAAGGCACTGGGAAGTCAAGTTTACTTGCTAGTATGTACTACACATTTAAAAAGAATGCAGGCGAATTAGGTTTTATTATGAAGCCAGCTAGCACTGAAGATTCCACGCAGTTGTCAGAAAAACATGAAGAAATGCTTGAACATTTACATGGTGTTAGCGGCACCGACAATGCTGGATCGCCCACGGAAGTGGCGAGCGAGTAGGTTTTGGACTTGGGATTCTTAAAAAATAACGTTCCAGATTATTGGTTGAAACTTCATTTTTGGGATTTTCCTGGTGGCTGGTTGCTGGATAACCGAGATGCAGTGGTTGAACAATTAAATAAAAGCGACGTAATTTTAATCGCAATTGATACACCGTCATTAGTTTTCGATGACAAACACGGTAACTATCAGTTGTGGCATGAAAAGAAAAATCGTCCTCACGCCATCGCAGATATTTTTATGGAAATTGATTTAAGCAAACCAAAATTGATTTTGTTTGTGCCAATTAAATGCGAAACGTGGCATATTTCAACAAAAGGAAGTGAGTTAATTGCCGACCAAGTTAGAAAAGGTTACGACGGATTGATTGCCTCATTGAAAATGTACGCAGATGTAACTGTTGCCACAACACCAGTACAAACACTGGGGAATTATCTTTGGAGCTATCGGGTTTCAAAAACGGTCAAAAATAAGGTAACGCTTCAAGACAAATTTGTTCCTTTCAACGTGGATGTAAATGGTAACGCCGAGTATTCGCCGCGTGAAATAGACCAGCCTTTAATTTATACGTTGAGCTTTATGGCTAAACAAGTTCGTGAAAATTTAACCCATAATCAAACTAAAACCGATGACCGTTGGGAAAATCAATCTTGGTGGACAACACTCCTAAAAACTATTAGTGGTGAACGAGCAGAATACTTGCAAGCGCGAAGAAAATTATTTACGAAGTTATCACAATTAGAACAGCCCATGGATTCACTCAATAAAAAACGAATGGATAGTAAAAAAGATGGCTTTGAAGTCATTCAAGGTAGACAAAATTTGTTGTAAGGAGTGCAAAATGCGCTGGTTTATTTTATGCAAAGGTAGTGCCGAAGGGCAGGAATTTAAGTGGTACGCAGTTAATTCAGACGGTATTTTAAAACCCGACACTTCAGAAGTGTGTAACACAGTAAATGGGTTGATTGATTTTAATAGCTCAAAATCTAGCATTGCGTTGGTTCGGGGTACATCATCCCATTTGACGTTATTTGTTACTAAGTTAGTTTCAACAAACCAGTGCGATTTTGCTAGTCGTGCAATTTACGCTCATCTTGTCGCAGAATCAGAAAACAATTCTGATGATAAAAAATTACAGTTGTTGGCTGCTGATTTATTGAATTCAAAAAAGTTAAATATCGATGAATTCATTAATCCTTCGGGCGAAACAAAAGAAGAAAAAGGTGCTGTTGTTGATCGAGATAAATTAAATGAGGTACTCCGTGATTATTGGAACAAGTTACCTAAAAAAGAAATAAAGCCTAAGAGCGTGTTTTAAAAGTCCGATAGTCCAAAAAATCTCGATTCCTTCAGTCAGTTTTTGTTCAGAATATGACGTATTTTGCCAAATTCGTTTTTTAAAATTCAAATAATCACGCTCGAGATTACGCCTATTTTGCGGTTTCAGGACTTTTAAAATACGCACTTAGTGCGTGTTTTAAAAGTGGAAAAAAGGGCTGAAATGTAGAAGAATCCGCAATTTTCCACAATGAAAAAGAATCGATCCAAGAAGATTAAGCGTTACCCAACAAATTTGAATGATAAAAAATG
>BJHG01000117.1 GCA_014191975.1 Methylococcaceae bacterium
GAGAAACACCACGTTATTCACGACAATTAACCCGTGAGTGAACTCCATTTTAAAAAATCATGGCTTAGCATGCGTTAATCCCAACATACCCTGTTAAAACACAATAGTTTTGCAAGAGCCTCAGTTGTTTGTTTAAATGCGAATTAAGAGCTAAAAACGCGAACAAAGTTCCAAAAATAAAATGCGGCAACGAGTTTCCCGAAAACATGAACCATAAGTGCATTGTATGAGCGCACTTTGCTGGCACATTCAATGCGATTTTGCTGTTCAATCCAGGAAAAAAGAGATTCAATCGGCTGACGAATGCGAGAAAGGGTAGTTGATCGTTGCTTCTCATCTGCGTTGAGTCTTTGTCCTTTCTGTTTTTTGACAGGGGTTAAAATGACTAAGTTTTGGTCTTCCATGACTTGTTTCGCATCTGAACGCAGATAGGCTTTATCACCATAAAGATAGTTGTTGTGTAAAGCAGGACGGATTTGGTCAACGATTTTGCCATCATAATGACTTGCCCCTGTTACGCCAATATATTCGGGAGTGGGCAGCGTTCCTCGATTTTCACGAGCAACAATGTGAACCCGAACGCCATAAAAATACAGATTCTTAGTTGCGCAATAACCCGAATCAGCATTTTAAAATCCGTATTGCGAGTGAGATCTATCTCGCTAGTTTACTGATTTGAACTGGCTTTTTATTTAGCTCTTAATTCGCATTTTAGTTAATGATTTTAAAAGGGAGATGAGCAACGCTTGCGGCAATTTATAAAATCCCTAAGCGTTAAAAATTGTTATACCGAATGTTATATCGAAAAAGAATTTTTCATGAGGGACAAAAAAGCCCTATTAGCGAAAACCGCCACAGGGCTTGAATTTATTGGTCGGGACGATAGGATTTGAACCTACTACCCCTTGTCCCCCAGAAAGGTAAATTATCGTTTTTTAGCGTTCAACGAAATTTCAGCCACTGTTTTTATCCCTTTAAAATCAATACTTTGCTTGATAATAGCGTTTAACAAGGTACAATTAGATACCCTTAAATTCAAGCGAAAAAGTACCCCGTACAGTACCCCGAAAAATAAACGCTAAGTTATTGATTTTTGCGTTTACGACTGCTTGTCCAAAAGACAAGGGAACTTAAAAATGGCTATCAACAAAATAAAACCACTGACTTTTAAGCACCTAAAGCCAACCGATAAAGAACAGCAAATTAGCGACGGTGGAAATCTTTATATTAGGGTGAGACCTGTTGCCGATGGCGGGGCTATTTCTTTTAGAATGCGCTATTTTTTTGATGGCAAATACAAATGGCTCAATCTAAAAGCCACCGAACTGGCAGCAGCACGAAAAGAACGTGACAGTTACACGCAAACGCTTAAATCAGGCATCGACCCAAACCTTGAGCGCACACTTAAAAAAGAACGCGCCAAACAACAGCAGATTGAAGAACAAGAAGCATTAGCCAAACTTGCAGCGCGTGTCACAGTGAGGGATTTATTTGTACGCTGGTGTGGGACGGATTTAATCAACCGCAAAGATATTAAAGAAGTGGTGCGAATGTTTGAAAAGGATGTATTGCCAGATTTGGGGGAATTGTTTGTTGAGGATGTACGAAAAGGTCACATTGCATTACTGATTGATAAATTAAAGCAACGCGGCGTAGACCATTTAGCGCGGAATCTATTAAAACTGATACGGCAGATGTTTCGGTTTGCAGTGACCAGAGACATTATCGAATTTGACCCAACCGCAAGCCTTAGCACTGCCAAGATGACCACCAAACCAGTTGAACGTGACAGAATTTTAAGTGAGCCTGAAATCACCGCATTGGCGCGTCAATTGCCTGAGGCAAATTTATTGCAATCCACTGAGTGTGCTATTTGGGTGGCATTATCGACCATGTGCCGTATTGGTGAGTTGTCCAAAGCTAAATTTACGGATGTTGATTTTGCCGCCAAAACTTGGACGATACCAGAAGAAAACAGCAAGAATGGTAAAACGCACACGGTTTATTTATCAGACTTTGCATTGGTGCAATTCAAGCGTTTAAAGCATATCGCCAAAAATGAAACGTGGATTTTTCCAAACCGTGATAATTCTAGCCATGTGTGCGAAAAATCAATTACCAAACAAATCGGTGGACGGCAAACTACAACAATTTTAAGCAACCGTTCTAAAGATTCTCAAGCCTTAGTTTTAACGGGCGGTAAATGGACACCACACGATTTACGCAGAAGTGATCTAGCAACAGTAATCAGGACAAAAAAGTTAAGCCACTTTTCGAAAGGTTTCGAAGTTAGCGGGCGACATCATACCGCTAGCGGAATGACGGCGTTTACGGTTGTAAAAAACTTCAATGTATTC
>BJHG01000118.1 GCA_014191975.1 Methylococcaceae bacterium
CCACCGAGAATAACGTGTTCCAGAGTATCGAGCTGTTGCTTGACGGCCTGGTTGATGACCGGATTGGCATGCCCGAAAATATTTACCCACCATGAACTGATTGCATCCAGATAACGCTTTCCCTCGAAATCTTCCAACCAAACACCCTGTCCAGATTTGATCGGAATCAACGGTACTGATTCGTGATCCTTCATCTGACTGCAAGGATGCCAGAGCACCTTCAAATCGCGTTGCACCATCGTTTGATTATTCATGAGTTACCACCGAAACCTGTTTGAGAATTCAAAAACCGAACCATTAATTTATCCGAAGTGTCCAACTTATTTACGCATAACCTCGGCGCATCGCAATTGATCAGGTTGGCGCGATGGACATCTTCCAGATGGTAAAGCTGCGTGGCCGGAGCGACCTTGCTCAAACACGGCAAGCAGCGGGATAAGTCGAAGCTGCCGGTGGCGCGCCAAAGTGCGCGTGTACCAGTCATGTTGAGGCCCTGGGTGGAAATTTGGGAACGGTATTGCGGCATGTTTAACCTCGGGGGTTTGAGAAACTATTACAGGGAAAACCCTGCGTGTTATCCGCACAAGGCGAGCCTTATAATCTGGTATAGTGTTCAACGTCGTCTTTACGATGCATGGTTGTTTTTGAGTTCACAGCTAGCCTTGAAGGATAATTGTTGTCAACGATCATGGATCAAAACAGCGCACCGCTTCAATGCGCACCGTAATGCGACTCGATATAACGTTCGACCAAAACCTGGAATTCGTCGGCTATTTTATCACCTTTCAAGGTAACGGTTTTGACGCCGTCCTCGAATTGATCCCGCCACACTCAACAGGACACAAATTTTGTAAACTAGTCTTATCAAAATGAGATGTCCAAAGATGAGAAAAAAATACACAGAAGCGTATAAAACGTCAGCAGTAAAAATGGTACTGGAAGAAGAAAAAATGCCGATCGAAGTTACAGCCAATTTAGGTATGCCAGTGGGGTTGTTGTCTAAATTGATTGATTCGCAAGGAAAAACGAATGCCTTGCAAGAAGAAATTAAACGACTCCAAAATGAACTCCAAGGATAACCGAACGCTTGCGCCTCATTTCTTGAATCGTCAATTTAAAGTGGATGAACCTAATCAAGTCTGTGTGGGTGATTTGACTTACATTTGAACAGATAGCGGGTGGTTATATTTAGCCACCGTCATTGATTTGTTTTCTCGCAAACTCGTGGGTTAGTATATGGCAATTAAGACGTTGCCACGGTAAACGCTATATTTAAAATAGCTCTTCCTTATCATCAAATTTTACAAGTGAAGATGCAAACTTATAAACCAAAACGCCTAACACAAAGCCAATCAAGCCTCCTTCTATTCCATCAAACATTAAGCCTATAACCAAACCAATTACCGCATAAAGTAATAATGTGAAAATGATCATAAATCCCTTTATTGCTAATAAACGAATACTGTTTCAAATTAACCA
This sequence comes from Methylococcaceae bacterium, assembly GCA_014191975.1. GTDB lineage: Bacteria > Pseudomonadota > Gammaproteobacteria > Methylococcales > Methylomonadaceae > UBA10906. The sequence continues at coordinate 1,480 of BJHG01000118.1, forward strand.
AAGTAATTATTATATACACGCAAAAGATCTAGGGGTAAGTTGATTTCACTCTTCTAACGTACCGTCATTTACTGGTTCAAACCTTTTGCGTATAACACGATTTTTAAGGGTGCAAGAGCTGAGATACGCACAGTGGCATTTTTTGATATTGGAGGGAAGTAACAACAACAAAAAAAGTATCTCAGCCCTTTGCATTACATAAAACACTATCAACGTCGTTTTTCAACCGAACTGTTACCTCGCAACAATTCAAATTTAAAAAGATAAAATTCAATAAATAATGTCATAACGATAACAACAACTAATACACTTATAGAATAATCGCCCATAATAAATCCTTATTTTTTTGTTAAATCAAAATAGCCTGAGCAACTTGCAAAACGGCTGAAAGTGAGTTTATTTATGGCCAGATTGGCCAAGAAAAAAGAAAAACCCCCGCTCTGAAATGATAAAATAGAATCGCAAAATAACCATTACTATCAATAATATGAGCAGGCTACGAGAAACTTTATCACAAACATGGCTGAGTATTCAAATCAGTTTATTCCCCTGGTTATCCGAAGAGTTAGGGCCACTGACCAAAAAGCAACAGGAATTGGTGTCAATATTAGAGCTGATACGCATTGAAGAATTTATCTATTCAAGCCGCGGTTTTCCAGGGCGTCCACCAAAAGATCGTACGGCGATAGCCAGAGCCTTAGTGGCGAAAATGGTTTATCACCTGCCGACGACAAGGGCGTTGCTCGACCGGCTTGATTGCGATAGTGCATTAAGACGTCTTTGCGGATGGGAGCGAAAAAATGATGTTCCAGATGAATGCACGTTTTCTCGTGCCTTTGCCGAGTTCTCAGC
>BJHG01000119.1 GCA_014191975.1 Methylococcaceae bacterium
AAGGAAATCACAAAATGAATGAACTAATAACACTCACCCAAGCGGAAAAAGTACACGGGCTTTATGAGTATTTTTTGAGTGGTAAAAATGTCATGTTTCGATTACTGGCAAAAGAAAGCGACAAGCACAGCATGGCTAAAGAAATCACACGGGCAGTTGATGAAAAAAGAAAAGTGATTTTGATAGTTGAATAGATTTATCGCAAAGTGCGAACAATGAAATCCCGTATAGTATGGGAATCTAGGGGGCGAGTTGGTAAAGTTTCAATTGTTTCACGCTAAGTTAGCAAAGTTAGCAAGGAAACTAAACAAACTAAACGGGCATCTATGAGAATAACAAAACCTTACAAAACCTTACATTTATGAGAATTGAAAGCAGAGCTTTTACAAATATTACCCCCCACTAACGGCACAAATTCATTTTGTGCCGGCACAAAACGGCACATTTTTAATTTTTTGTGCCGTTTAACCTTAAAAAGAAGGCAAAAAAATGGAAGAAACAAAAGCATTAATTGAATCAAAAGACATTAAGCATTTAAAAATACTGGATCTTGCATTGACTGGAATGAGCCATAGGCAGATAAGTCTGCAACTCGGCTACAGTCTTTCAACTGTAGAGCGTGCTATTTATTCGGACAGTGGGCAAGTGGTTTTAAAAAATGCAGTAGCTCGCATGAATCATGAAATAGCTGAAGCTTTACCTTCAATGGTTAAATTAGCTTGTCAGGAACTGACTCGATTGATAATTATGTCTGAAAAATCACAAACTCGTTTAGCAAGCTCCAAACAGATAATGGCCATTTGGAGCAAACTTCAGCGTATATCTGAATAATCTAATGTAACGTTATAACTTAACAAAAAGGAAAAACACCAACATGAAAAATTACGAAGAAATTTTAGAACAGCTAAATGTCGATCAATTTACCCTTTGGAAGCCAAAAATTGGTGATTCCTTAGTCGGTGAAATAATCGCATGGACTAATTTCACACATCACGCATATGGACTTCAGGATGCAATGCTTGTCGATACACCCACAGGCAGAGTATCAGTAGCTTTAAATCAATATTTGAAAACTGGTTTGCGGAACGGGAAAGCAAGGATAGGAAGCCTGATAGCTATACGCTTCTTAGGCGTTTGCGAATCAAAATACGGTACAAAATACAACGAATTAAAATTAATCATCACCAACGAGGCAAACAATGTTTAAAAATGAAATTGCTAAAATTAATGCTCATGACAGTGAGACCGCTCGGATGACATCAAAGGCTATTAAACAAGCTTTATTCGAGAACAACACTCCAATGGTTAAATCTCTAATAGAAGGTTTTAATGAATATCAGGAGGCTGTGAAATCGAATAATGACGAGATCCACAAAAAGATAAAAGCAGCACAGGCATTTTATTTGAATAATTAAAATTTAAAATTTGTGTGGCTGGCTAAACACCCAACCCCTGCCTCCAATAAAAATCAGGGGTGGGTATGGGGTGGGGTAGGCTTTAAATTCGTCATTTAAGACGCGTTACAGGCTCTCTGTGGCTACTTTATAAACTAACCTTTAAGCATGTATTGGTTAAAACTAAAATAGCTTAGAGAGCCTGTATTGGCTATTATTTGCCATGCCTATTTTTCTAACATAATGGGTGTGATGTGCCAATTCAAACACCCCCCTTCAATTATTAAGTAACACAATATAATTTTGTTACATAGAATTGCAAGGCGTTGAATTGATTAATTTTTATTTATTGCTAATTTTTTTATGTAACATAAAGTTACAAATTCTATTCTTGAGTTACTTAAAAAAGCTCATAAGTTCTCATAGAAAAACACACCTAAAAATAACTGAGTGCCCCACCAGTGCCCCGCAAAATAAAAATTATCTCTACACGTCAATGAATTCAAGGATTGAAACGTTATATCATCGCATTGTTAATGCGGTGTTCTGAAAATTATTGTTTTTAACGCCTAAAAATCCGATCAAATAATGAATTTGTTTTTTTAGCCGTGCTGGGGTCGTTTTGCTCGGTTTGATCTTTTTGGTGGGTGAGTAATGCCGTCAACTTTCTGCGTTCTTCACTTTCTGTTTTTAGCATCAACTGTAAATCTCGATTAAATTCACGTTCGCGCTCCAGCTGCAAGCGTAAAAAATCGTTTTCTTGCGCAAGTAAAGCCGTTACATCAGGTGTTACTGATTGTTCCATTGTAGTGTTACCCGTAACACCATGCGTAACAGG
>BJHG01000120.1 GCA_014191975.1 Methylococcaceae bacterium
ACACGTTATTTCTCGAACGTATTTCTTGCAACTTAGCAATCGACCTGAATTCGATTAAATCATCAGCCACTTATTCCGAGCTTTGTCATTTCGGCATAGCAGGTTGAAGAAACTGTCCGAACTATTGGATTTAAAACTTTTTAATATTAAGGATTATTCTATTTTACATGGCTGTAACCAAGCAATGTTCCTGTCGCGAACGCTAAATCAATTAAAGACACTTGATAATCTGAAATTGCCCGAACTTCACGCAATTGCGCATCACCTAAACGGGTTAAGGTTTCTAACACTTCGGTCATGGTTCGCAAACCTTCTCGAAATTGCTTTAACTCCGCATCGTAATTTAAGCCCGCTAAAATCACATTTTGCCGTGCCGCTAAAATGCGTTGCCAATTTTGTTCCGTTGTATCGAGTGCATCGTAAATTTCACGTTTTACAGTGAGCTCACGCAATTGCTGGGTGCTTAAACGTTGCAATCTTTCTTGCACAGCGCGTTCTAATTTCGATTTGCGTAATTCATTTGATAACGGAATTTCAACACGCATGCCCACAGACCAATCCGAGTAAATCCCGTCAATGGATTGATTAAACGCACCATCAAATGAATCCGTATCACGTCCAAGCGAACCGTAATTGTAATCGAGCATAAACAGCGGCAAAGTTTGGTTTTTCAAATAATCAATTTTGGTTAAATCAGCGGCAAGTTTGAGTTCTAATTCGAGCAGTTCTAAACGACCAGAAAGCGCTTTTTGTACCAATTCTTCACGCTCAAAATCGAAATGCAGTAGCATTGGTGTGGTTTGCGGCACGATTAATGTTTTAGAATCAAGCGGATATTGTGCGTCATTGAGCAATAATTTGAGTTGCCGCTGGCGAATTTTAAGTGTGGTATTTGCCGTAATCAGCGCTTCACGCCGCTCAGCAACACCAATATCAGCACGGTTTGTTTCGATTGCCGCAGTCATTCCATTTGCGACACGTTTTTTGACCATTTCCAAATTGTCCACCGCATTCTCATATTGCTGACGGCGCACATCGAGTTCACCCCACGCTTGATAAACCTGCCAATAAGCGCGTTCGGTTACCGCTAAAACCCGAATAGCTTGCAAGCGTGTTTTCACATCAATGGCTTGCTGTTCATATTTTGCAATGCGAATGCCTGCAACATTGGCATCAATGCCACCATCGCGTAAAAGTGGTTGACTAATCAAAAAACGTAGCGCGTTTTGATATTGCGTTGATTGCACACCTTTAAATTGTTTTTTCTCATCAAATGGCGAGCTTAACGTGACTTTCGCACCTGTACGAAGGGGAATCACAACCCCCGCTTCCATGTCCAAAACTTGCGTTAATTGTTCAATTGCAGTCAGTTTATCGGTTTCATTTTTGAGTAATGAACTGCCACTTGTTGGTGTAAAAGTCACCACATCTAAATTCTGTTTCGGCGTATCTTTTCTGCCGTATTTGGCTTTTGCAAAAATCAAATCATCAAATTTAGCTTCTTCTTCACTGACTTGTGTGGAAGCAATTTTCGGATCGATCTCAGCAATTTTTAAATCCAAATTATTTTTTAGCGTTAAGGCGCGAATGTTGGCAATCGTTAAGCTGCTGAACTCTTTTTGTTCAGCTTTTTCAATCGATTTTGCAGGACTTTGAGCAATTTCAACGCTGCGTTCTTTGAATTTTGGCATGGCTTGTTCAACGGTTTCAGGTGGCTTTTTGCTGATTTGCGAAAGCACCACGCCTTCATCTTTATTTTCAATGCGTTGTGTGACTTTTTCCGTAACAGGTGTAAAACCTGAACCGTTGAAATAATAGCTACAACCTGTTGTGCTGAGGCTGAGAATTAGCGCAATTTGCCAACTATTTTTTTTTAAAATCCCTTTTTCCACTACTTATTTCTCCGCTTTTTCAGGTGTATAAACAGGCGGAAACGCATTAAGTTCTCGCCATAATTCATACGCCATCGTGACGCGATTGAGTAAAATCCACCCTTCTACGCGCACGCCTTGACGCAAAAAACGCTCCGAAGGCCATTTTTCCGAATTTTCATCGGGTGTTAGTGCGTGTTTTAAAAGTCAGAAATCTGCTTTAAAGCCGTCCGAGCATCAAGTTTATCATCGCAATATGTATGAACGCCGTACTTGAATCGGTTAAGACTTCATAATCTTTACTTAAACGGCGAT
>BJHG01000121.1 GCA_014191975.1 Methylococcaceae bacterium
ACGATTACACCGACGACAAAGACGGTATTGCTGAAAGTTATCATGAAGCGAAACAATCTGAGCAATTAGCCGCATTACCCGTTGAACTTGAGCCTTACAAAGAACAAGTGTTTTCGTTGATTGATAGCGTGTTTTGTTTAGCGTCGATGCCTGTACCAGAAAACACCAAAGACATTAAAGCCAAAGACCGCAATGACAACTTTGATAAAAAAGAGTTTCAGGAGCTTTGGAAAAAGATTAACCGTAAAGCCGCTTACACTGTGCATTTTGACAGTGACGAATTGATTAAGAAATGCGTTTATACGCTGGATGAAAAGTTCCACGTTACCAATTTGCAATACACCGTTGAGCGCGGTGAACAGATTAACGACGCTACATTGGAAAATTTAACGCAGGGTGAAGCGTTCAAAGTTAAAGAATCTGAGACAAAGTCGTTTAAGCAATCTGCTCGTTCGTCAGTGAAATATGATTTACTGGGTCAAATTGCAGCAGGTACACAATTAACACGACAAACGATAGCGACGATTATTCAAGGGGTGAACGGCAAAACCTTTTATCAGTTCAGCACGAATCCCGAAGACTTTATCACCAAAGCGACCCGCTTGATTAACGAGCAGAAAGCAACGATGGTGGTTGAACATATTTCTTATGATCCGATTGATGAACGTTATGGCATTGATATTTTTACAAAGTCAGTGACGCTGAATTCAAGTGATAAAGGTGAGCAATTAAATCGACACATTTACAACTACGTCACAACCGATTCAATAATCGAACAAAAGTTTGCGGCTGAACTTGATGTGAGTTCGGAAGTCGTTGTTTATGCCAAACTCCCGAAAGCGTTTTATATTCCAACACCTGTAGGTAATTACAATCCTGACTGGGCGATTGCCTTTGAAACTAACAATGTGAAACACGTTTATTTTGTTGCGGAAACAAAAGGCTCTATATCGTCAATGGAATTGCGTGAAATTGAGCGATGTAAAACTGAATGTGCAAAACGGTTTTTTGCTACCATTTCAGAAGAGCAAGTCAATTACGATGTCGTGGATAACTACGCTCAATTGATGCAATTGGTTAAATAATGGGCGTTGGCGATTGATGACAAACGAATTCGAGAGAAAATCCAGCAGGTTTTAATTCAAGCGAAGACTGTTGAAAATTTAGCAAGCATGGACGATTTAGAAGACATGACAGGTTATCCGAATTATTACCGCATCAAATTTGCATGATTTGTCTATTTCCATCCTCCGCCCAACGCTTTGTAAATGCTTATCGTCGCTAAACGTTGTTGTTTAATCACATCTATCAATTCAAGATTCGATTGCAACGCATTTTGTTGTGCGAGCAATACCTCTAAATAACTGGTTCGCGCGGTTTTATAAAGTTCACTCGATGTTTCTACAGATTGCTTTAATACCCCATTTTGTTGAGTTTTCAGCACATTGACTTGTTGCAGATTCTTAATCGCAAACAATTGATTAGCGACTTCAACATACGCATTCAAAACCGTTTTTTGATAATTGTACATGGCAGATAATTGATTCGCTTGCGCGGTATTGAACTGCGCTTTTAACGCATTCATGTTGATAATTGGCGCAACCAACGTTCCCACGACCGAATAAGCAATTGAAGCTGGCGATGATAATAAAAATTCAGGATTAAAGGCTTGAAAACCTAAACTTGCCGTAATGTTAAAGTTGGGATAAAAAGCCGCTTTTGCCGCTTTTAAATCAAATTTATTGGCTTCAATTTGAAATTCTGCCTCTCGAATATCAGGGCGATTGGCTAATAATTCAGATGGAAAACCTGTGGCAATTTGTTTAGGTAACTCTTTGAAAAAAATATCTTTTGTGCGTTCAATCGGTTGCGGATAACTGCCAAGCAAAAAGTTAATTTTATTTTCAACTTCTATGATTTGTTGCTGGACATTTTTTTCAAATATCTGTGTGTTAAGCAATTGCGCTTGAAATTGTTGCACCGCTAATTCGTTTGCTCTGCCTGCTTCTTTTTGGAGCTTGATAACGTCTAAAGCTTCTTGTTGCTTTGTAATAGTTTGCTGAACTATATCGAGTTGATTATCGAGCGATAATAATTCAGTGTAATGACTAGCCACATCGGAAACCAATATTGAAATAACAAAATTT
>BJHG01000122.1 GCA_014191975.1 Methylococcaceae bacterium
GGCTTGTTGGCTTTCAAAAATTCCCGTTGTTTGTCTGTAAGCGTGTCGGATGGTGAAACGGTAAAACTATTTCCGTCTAGTTCGATGATGAAGCCGCTATTTTTTATTTTTTCGAGTAGCATGGTTTGCGTTAAAAAATTTTTTTTGAAAAATGTTTTGTTTTGTTTCGTCACTTTGTCACTAATGCTCTACAAACCTTAATTTATCGCGCTTTACTAGGTGACAAAACAGAAAAAGTTTCGTCACTATTTCGTCACTATTTCATCACTGTTTTGTCACTCATTTAAAAGATAGTGACGAAACGAGCATTATTAGTGACGAAATAGTGATGAAATGAAATCAACTTCGTCACTACTTAAGTCCAGTAAATACAAGGCTTACAGGCAAAAAGTGACAAAGTGACGAAACTTTAGAACCTTTCCACAGAAAATGTTTTTTTCAGGAACGCCCCCATATTGTTTTTCTTTTTTTCAAATCCGATTGATTCCATTCGTTTGGTGAAATTATTTCTCCCTACTGGTTTGTAATTAACTTCTTTGCAGTAGTCGGTATATTCAGCATAGGCAATGGTAACTTTTTCATAATAGGATGGTTTTTTGCGTTCAATGATTACTTGCTCTTCAAACATAGCCACAGAATCCGTTTCTTTCATGAATTGTTTTTTAAACTTCTCGCATTCGTCAGATACAAACAAATCGCGTGACGTTATCACCTCTTGCGCTCCTTTAATAATCCAATTTAATACACCGGCTTTGTCCATCAGAATCTTTTTGTGAAGGTCACGATCTTGATCTTTTTCAAGAATAGTAACGTTAAAGGGGATGATTGTTAGGCGGCGAAAAAATCCATGTGTATGTTCTATGTTTGCGCTGTCCATTCTGTTGACATTAAAAATTAGCTTAGCGTAATCCGTCATCATAAATGGGTTTTTGTAGGGTAAACGTGCCTCAATAGGCTCGATTGATGCCAATGTTTTGAGTTTGGCGGGGTCTATGTTGTTTAACTTAACGTCTGTTCCGTAATTGACTATCTTGTCTTTTATCATAGCGCGGTGATACCCCTTGTCATCTGTCAATGATTCCAGTGAATAGTTGCTAATGTTCTCATTGCCTATAATGCCGCTAAGGACTTCAAAAAAGACACTTTTACCATTTGCACCAGTACCATAAAGAAAAAACACCTTTTCGAGTTTCAAGCCTTTGATAAATAGATATCCCGCCACCTGTTGCAGGGTTCGCTGTGTGTCTTTGTCAGGTAGTACCACGTCTAAATAATCAATAAAAAGTTTATTGATTGCACTTGGGTCATGATTAAAATCGAGTTGATGGGTTAAGAAATCGCGGTAATCAAACGCTTTGAGTTCAACGCCTTTATCACTTAGCACCAGTGAGCCATTTTTTAAATTAATGATTGATTGCTTTGTGTAATTGCGTTCATTGAAAAAACCACTGAAAACAAATTGCTGGAAAAGTTTGTCGATAAACAAGATATCACGACATTCGATTTCGTTATGCCCCATTCTTATCGCGGATTCTTTGAGCATTTGTTTAACTTCTCCATCCTCTAAGGCTATCCAATACGCACCATTAAAAATGTAGAAAAAACCTGTATTGTGAGTAACATGCCAGTTGTTTTCTTTGGCTATCTCAATCAATTTCTGAACAATCGCTACTTTAAAATCTTTTTGTTTGGGGTATTCGTCTACATCGCCGCGCCATCCTATTGTTTTGCAATATTCCACCAAGTTCACTTCTACAATCGTTGAAAGTAAAGATTCGATTGCCTGTAATTTAGGTGCTTTTGCTTGCGCTGCCAGCTCGTCACCGTTAGTAAATGTAAAACCACTTTCAATAACTTGTGGCGCGTTGATAGGCTTGTCCGGTCTGACATGGAACTTGCCCTCGCTTACTTCGCTGTAGACGTGAATTATTCCCGTTTCTATGCAGCGTTGTATTGCGTGATCAGCCGCTCCTTTTTTTGAATAAAATTCTTCATAGTCATTCATATTAATTTTCTCCTTGCGAGTACAAGGAAACACCAAACAAGGTATAATGCGCCTGTATCTTTTGTGTTTGGTAGTTCAAGAACCCGCGTTAATATTAAG
>BJHG01000123.1 GCA_014191975.1 Methylococcaceae bacterium
GCTGAGAACTCGGCAAAGGCACGAGAAAACGTGCATTCATCTGGAACATCATTTTTTCGCTCCCATCCGCAAAGACGTCTTAATGCACTATCGCAATCAAGCCGGTCGAGCAACGCCCTTGTCGTCGGCAGGTGATAAACCATTTTCGCCACTAAGGCTCTGGCTATCGCCGTACGATCTTTTGGTGGACGCCCTGGAAAACCGCGGCTTGAATAGATAAATTCTTCAATGCGTATCAGCTCTAATATTGACACCAATTCTTGTTGTTTTTTGGTCAGTGGCCCTAACTCTTCGGATAACCAGGGGAATAAACTGATTTGAATACTCAGCCATGTTTGTGATAAAGTTTCTCGTAGCCCGCTCATATTATTGATAGTAATGGTTATTTTGCGATTCTATTTTATCATTTCAGAGCGGGGGTTTTTCTTTTTTCTTGGCCAATCTGGCCATAAATAAACTCACTTTCAGCCGTTTTGCAAGTTGCTCAAATCACTATGCGAACCTGTACGCACTAAAACTAAATCGTTTTCGTCTAACCGATAAATGAATAACCAATCAGGCCTGATATGGCATTCTCGGCAATAGTTTAAATTTCCAGTTAACGAATGATCACGATATTTTTGAGCTAAAGGTAAAATGCTTATAGATAGTTGCTCGACCACTTTTTGCAATTCATCCATATTGTATCGTGCAGAACGCTTTAATCGCTTGTAATCTTTTTTAAAAGATGACGTTATAATTACTTCACGCATTATTCATCTTCATCCAAATCAGCCCACATCGCGTCCAATGACTTGTAGCGTTCAACACGACCATTTCTTGCATCTTCAACAGCTTTTAGCGTTTCTTGGTTGGGTTGTGGAATATGTTCAATATCATCTTTTAAAAACATAACAATGACATTCGATTTTTCATTGGTAGGTGGCTGTTCTGAGAAAATAATTTGCCCATTTTCATAAACAGCTTTTATGGCAGCGTACATTTCTATTCCTCCTTAAAAGGGTTTCAAACATCAAGCGTTAAAATTCAGATTCAATTTTAAATCACACAATTATGTCAACGCACGTACACGCAATTTTCGGCCTTTAATTTTACCTTGTTGCAGTTTCATTAACGCGACATTCGCACTGGTGCGTTTAATGGCCACATACGTTCGCACGTCAAAAATATCAATTTTACCCACTTCATCACCCGACAATCCCGCTTCACCGGTTAATGCGCCTAAAATATCACTCGCGCGAATTTTACTTTTTCGCCCACCATCAATCACGAGCGTGACCATTGAAGGTTTTAATGTTGAATTTTTAGGGATTTTTAGTGCGTTGAATTTATCCCATTTGAACGTGATATTTTGATAGGCCTCTATAGATTTTGCACGCGCTGCCTCTTCAGTGCTACAAAAACTCAATGCTAACCCTTTTTGCCCTGCGCGACCCGTTCGACCTATACGATGCACATGAATTTCAGGATCTGGCGAGAGTTCATACACAATGACAGCTGCTAAATCTTTAATATCAAGACCTCGAGCCGCCACATCCGTTGCCACTAAAATAGAGCAACTTTTATTCGCAAAACGAAGCAGCACTTGATCACGCTCACGCTGTTCTAAATCGCCATTGAGCGCAAGAACACTGTAATTTTGCTCTTCTAAAAATTTGGCTATTTGATTACAGTTATATTTGGTATTACAAAAAATGACTGTCGATGCTGGTTGATATTTACTCAGTAACGCTACTAAGGCTTGTGGCTTTTGATTATCTTCTGCTTTATAGAAAATCTGCTCAATTTGCTCATTTGTTGACTCATCAACATGAATTTCAACTGGACTTTGCTGAATATGCGCACTCATCGCTTTAATTTCATCAGGATACGTCGCTGAAAATAAAAGCGTTTGTTTTTCTTTATTATTAATATGCCGTGCAATGAAAGCGATTTCCGCTTCAAATCCCATCTCAAGCATCCGATCTGCTTCATCTAGTATCAGCATTTTAACATTGCGAATTTTCAAACTTTGGCGTGTTAGATGATCTTTAATGCGTCCAGGTGTTCCGACTACAATATGCGGTGCGTGTTGATCCATCTAGGCGAGTTGATGTCTT
>BJHG01000124.1 GCA_014191975.1 Methylococcaceae bacterium
GGCTTGTTGGCTTTCAAAAATTCCCGTTGTTTGTCTGTAAGCGTGTCGGATGGTGAAACGGTAAAACTATTTCCGTCTAGTTCGATGATGAAGCCGCTATTTTTTATTTTTTCGAGTAGCATGGTTTTCGTTAAAAAATGTTTTTTGAAAAATGTTTTGTTTTGTTTCGTCACTTTGTCACTAATGCTCTACAAACCTTAATTTATCGCGCTTTACTAGGTGACAAAACAGAAAAAGTTTCGTCACAAGCCAAATGTGTTTCATCAATAATGATTAAATCGGCTTTAGGCTTGTCGCGTCTGGTTAGGGTTTGTATTGATGCCACTTGCACTAAGTTCGCTGGTTGGTGGCGTGGATGGTTTGCCATGATGACTCCATGTTCAATACCAAATTGATCTAACTTGCCGCTGGTCTGGTTGATAATTTCTTTACGATGCGCAATAAATAAAACTGCTTTATTTTTTGCAATGGCGCGTCTAATCATTTCACAACCAATAATGGTTTTTCCTGCCCCAGTAGATGCCTGTAATAAAACGCGGTTATTTCCTGTGTAAATAGATTCTTTCAGTCTTGCGATTGAGTCTTGTTGATACGGTCTTAATTTAATCATTTTTTAGCCCCAATTTTTGCCTAATTTTTCCGTTTTTTTATGAACTACAACATGCACAACTACACCCCTCTTATAGAGGGGTGTAGTTGTGCATAGTTCAAACTACATAGGACTACAAGTAGTTATTTGTAGTTGTGTGTAGTTGTGGAATAATCAGTTAATTAGCCAAACATAATTTCCATGAACCCCAATTAAATAGGCGCTTAGAAGGTTATTTTTAGCTCTTCTTAATGCGGCTTCTTTAGCTTTTTTGAGATTCTTGGGGTCTGAGGTATTGACCCAAAAATAGTCGTAAGCTAACTCTCTCCCTTTTTCATTATTCACAACTTTTTTAGGCATGTTTTCGGGGGTGACATCGAAATAATCAATGATGTTTTTAGAAGGTGGTACGCCGTCCATTTCAATAGCTTTTTTTAATGCTTGCAGCGCCTTATCGTCATTTAACCCTAATTTTGATTTGGATTTCGACACTGAACTTGCATCAGCCTGATCGATAACCAAAGATGTTGCTTGCTTGCCGTCTTGACGCTCTAAACCCAAATCGACTACACGAGCTGCCATGTAGATGACATCAAAAGAATCACCGTCTTTCATTTTTCTACACGTTAGCGTGGTAATCATTGAGCCTTCTTGCCGCTCAAGACTTAAAGAGTAATCGACATCATTAGTGAAGCTCGACGCGCCACGCAATCCCCTTGAAGTATCTTTTCCATGATGATGAATGATTAGCGAGCAGGTGTGATTGTTTCTGCACGTTTCTTTGACGGATTTTAATGCTCTGCCTGCATCACTTGGGCTATTCTCGTCCGTATCGCTTACAAGTGAAGCAAATGTATCAAAAATCACTAATGCCGGTTTATGATCGTTAATTGCCTTTTTTAATCGCGCCATATCTGATTGATTGTCGATTCGAACAGGCTCATTCAATATCAGCAACTTATTATTAAAATCACCATAAACGAGTGCCGCTGCTTTAATTCGTCGAGATAATGCGCCTTGACCTTCACCGCAAGCAAACAACACTTTGCCTGAATAAAATACTTCACAGCCCATAAATGACTTACCAGTGCAAACAGAATGCGCTATACGAATCGCCACAAAGGTTTTAAACGCCATTGAAGATCCGCCTAAAATTCCGTGTGAGTCAGTTTCGAGAATATTGTTGATGATGTAATTAGGTGCTTTTGCTTGCGCTGCCAGCTCGTCACCGTTAGTAAATGTAAAACCACTTTCAATAACTTGTGGCGCGTTGATAGGCTTGTCCGGTGTGACATGTAACAAGCCTTCGCTTACTTGGGTCATAAAGTGAATTATTCCCGTTTCTCTGTAGCGTTCCTTTGCATATTCTTTCGCTCCTTCGATTGAATAAAATTCTTCATAGTCATTCATATTAATTTTCTCCTTGCGAGTACAAGGAAACACCAAACAAGGTATAATGCGCCTGTATCTTTTGTGTTTGGTAGTTCAAGAACCCGCGTTAATATTAAG
>BJHG01000125.1 GCA_014191975.1 Methylococcaceae bacterium
GTGTTATCCACGCCTGTCTTTCCGCTATAGGCTGATTCCAGACTTTTTTTTAAGCCAATCTAATTCCATATTCAACTGCCCAATTTTGGCATACAGCCGATCCGGATCGCTCTGTGCATTGACAGGCTTGGGACCCCGTTTACCTTCAAAAAGACTACCCGCATTGTCCATCAATTCCTTTTTCCATTGACTTACCTGGGTCGGATGGACTCCGTTTTCCTGGGCGATCTCATTGATTGTCTTTGTGCCTTTAACCGCTTCCAAGGCAATCTTAGCTTTTTGTGATCCTGTAAAAATCTTCCGCTTGCTTTCACTCATTTGCCACTTCTCTTTTTTCGACAGAGTATAGCTTAAACTATTGTCCGGATTTCAGGGTCCACTATAGGAAATCTTGATGAATTGCAAACAGTAGCAAATAACTTTGTTGAACAGCTCAATAAACGACCTGAAATAAGTAACGCTTTTTCGACATTCAATGTAAATTTCCCACAGTTTTTACTTCACATCGACACGGATAAAGCGGCTCAAGAAGGCGTGGCGGCTGAAAATGCAATGAGTACCTTGCAAACCCTTATCGGCAGTGAATATGCGACAAACTTTATTCGTTTTGGGCAAATGTACAAAGTGATGGTGCAAGCCTCTCCTGAATATCGCGCTCAACCCAATGATTTAATGAAACTTTACATTAAAAATGACCGTAACGAGATGATTCCGTTTTCATCGTTTTTGACGATTGAGAAAATCTACGGTTCAGAACAAATCACGCGCTACAACATGTACACGTCCGCCATGATAAATGGACAGCCCGCTAAAGGTTTTAGTAGTGGACAAACGATTGCGGCAATTAAAGAAGTCGCGGCTCAAACGCTGCCAAAAGGATTCGGTTACGATTGGGCAGGCGCATCAAGAGACCAAGCGAATGCGGGTAATCAAGCGATTTATATTTTCGTGATTTGTTTATTGTTTGTGTATTTGCTTCTTGCCGCGCAATACGAAAGTTTTTTAATGCCGTTAGCCGTTATTTTATCATTACCAATCGGCGTATTCGGTGCGTTGTTTTTGCTATTTGTGATGGGCTTAGAAAATAACATTTACGCGCAAATCGCCATGATTATGTTGATTGGTATTTTAGGTAAAAACGCGATTTTAATTATCGAATATGCCGCGCTAAAACATCGGCAAGGAAAATCACCTTTTGATGCGGCTGTTGAAGCAGCGGTATTACGTTTGCGTCCAATTTTAATGACTTCGTTTGCATTTATTGCGGGGCTTTTACCGTTAATGTTTGCGTCAGGTGCAGGAAAAATTGGTAACAATACTATTGGCGCAGCGGCATCGGGCGGTATGATTTTTGGGACGATTTTCGGCGTGATTGTAATACCTGGTTTGTATTTCATTTTTGCAACAATGACTGAAAATAAAAATCACACGGGCAAAAAAGAAGAATTAGCTTTAACTGAAACCCTTTGAGAATTAACTAATGAGTAAAATTGCTTACGGACTTGCGTTTTTAGTTTTAACTTCAAGTGGTTGTGCGCTGAATACCGAGTTATCTATCCCTGAAAAGCCTTTGCCTGAAACATTCGCCCAATCCTCAAGCAAAAAAAATGACGTGACCATTGCAAGTCTTAATTGGCGGGAATACTTTACCGATAAACATTTGCAAAAATTGATTGATGCTGCGGTGAAAAATAACCCCGATTTGCAAATGGCATTGCAACGAATTGAGGTTTCGCGTTCGAGTGTAAAATTAGCGAATGGCGCATTATTGCCACAAGTGAGTTTGAATGTCGGGGGGAGTGTTCGACGATTTGGTTTGTACACGATGGATGGCGCAAGTAATGCCACAACTGAAATTACACCAGGTCAAATTGTGCCAACGAATTTACCTGATATATATTAAGGATACAGTCAAAAATAACATCCCGAATTAGCAATGATTTAAAACGACACGATAATTCCATTTTGCAAGATGAGCATCAAAAGCAATGTCCGAGTTTTTAATGAAATCAATAGTACATTTC
>BJHG01000126.1 GCA_014191975.1 Methylococcaceae bacterium
CGGCGGTGCAAAGATTATAGATAAATACGCAACAACAGAAACATCAGTTCTGGTTTAAAAAAATGGGACAGCGCCATTCAGCTGGAGTGTAAACAGACTCTATCTTAAATTAAGACATTATTTGTCTGGACAATGGGGTCCACTTTATCCTGTGTCATTAATTACCTGGTCTTTCAATGTATTCGTTTCTAAGATAGATGGCTCAAAAAAAATGGTTTTTTTTGTAAAGAAACCCAAAATTTTTTTAAAAAATGCCTTCATACCAATTAAATCCTTCGTTATCACTGTAATATTTTTGTTTTTGCTTTGTTCTTCTCATTTATGCACTAAAACGTGAAATCCCGACTGCTTCACGCAATTGTGCAATAAACGGCTGGCTAATTGCCCGTGCTTTTGCCGCGCCAATTTGTAATTGTTCTTCGATTTGATTCGGCTGCAACAATAACGCTTCGTAACGTTCCCGCGCTGGTGCGACTTCGGCGTTCACTTTTTCAAATAAAATCGCTTTCATTTCACCCCAACCAATTCCAACCGCGTAACGTTGGCGAACGTCGGCAATTTCCTCGACATTTGCAAACGCTTGAAATGTGCTGAATAGCGTGCAATCAGCGGTATCTTTCGGTTCATGTGGTTCGAGCGAATTGGTTTTAATTTTGTTAATCAGCTTTTTCAATTTCTTTTCGGGTTCAAACAATGGAATCGTATTTTGATAACTTTTGCTCATTTTTCGCCCGTCCAAACCGGACAAAATCGCACCTTTTTCATCAATCACAGCTTCCGGCAAGGTGAAATGTTCGCCGTAAATATGGTTGAAACGTGCGCCGATATCTCGCGCCATTTCGATGTGTTGCAGCTGGTCTTTACCGACGGGAACTTTGCTCGCGTTGAATAGCAAAATATCTGCCGCCATCAAAATTGGATAACTAAATAAACCCATCGTAATGCCTTTATCCGCATCATTTTCTTCATTTTCCGCAACCGCTGCTTTATAAGCGTGTGAACGATTCATCAGCCCTTTCGATGTAACGCAAGTCAATAACCACGTCAATTCTAAAATTTCTGGCACGTCAGATTGGCGATAAAAAATGGCGTTATTTGTATCTAAACCCAACGCCAACCAAGTCGCAGCAATTTCTAAACTCGATTGACGAACGCGCTGTGGTTCTTGGCATTTAATTAGCGCGTGATAATCTGCCAAAAAATAAAACGGCGTGACGTTGGTATTTTGACTGAGGTTAATAGCCGGGCGAATTGCGCCGACGTAATTTCCCAAATGCGGTGTGCCTGTCGTTGTGATTCCAGTTAAAACAATGTCTTTTTTCATGTAGAATTCTCTGAAGTAAAAAGGTAAAAATGATAAGTTGTCATTTTATAGTAAAATTTCACCCCACCCACTTTTTTAAGATAAGAAAAACAAATGAAATATGATGAAAAACGTGATTTTATGCGTACCAATCTTGACAGTGAAATGCACTACCGACAGGTTGATTCTAATCAATTTAACCTAGCAAAATGTATTTCATTAAGTGGTGCGGGGGTTTCTTTTATTACGTCGATAATTTGCTATGAAGGTGAGGCTCTTGAAATTAAAATTCCACCTCAAAATGTAATTACACATGTATTAACTGCATTTGTATAGTGGACCCTGAAATCCGGACAATAGTTTAAGCTATACTCTGTCGAAAAAAGAGAAGTGGCAAATGAGTGAAAGCAAGCGGAAGATTTTTACAGGATCACAAAAAGCTAAGATTGCCTTGGAAGCGGTTAAAGGCACAAAGACAATCAATGAGATCGCCCAGGAAAACGGAGTCCATCCGACCCAGGTAAGTCAATGGAAAAAGGAATTGATGGACAATGCGGGTAGTCTTTTTGAAGGTAAACGGGGTCCCAAGCCTGTCAATGCACAGAGCGATCCGGATCGGCTGTATGCCAAAATTGGGCAGTTGAATATGGAATTAGATTGGCTTAAAAAAAAGTCTGGAATCAGCCTATAGCGGAAAGACAGGCGTGGATAACAC
>BJHG01000127.1 GCA_014191975.1 Methylococcaceae bacterium
ATAAATACGCAACAACAGAAACATCAGTTCTGGTTTAAAAAAATGGGACAGCGCCATTCAGCTGGAGTGTAAACAGACTCTATCTTAAATTAAGACATTATTTGTCTGGACAATGGGGTCCACTTTATATCACCCTATATTTTTTGAGTGCTGCAATTATCAATTTTACATTATAAAAACCATAAACAATGTGACAAAAACTTCATGGTACGTGGCAAAAAGTTCACAAATACTTCATTATAAGAACCTTTTGAATTCGAGAATCGCGCCAAAACTAAGCAAATTATGGTATCTTTTGGCTAATGAAAGCTGTTTTTAAATGCTCACAAAAGGATTATTCATGCCCAGTTCAATTACGCCTTTAGCCGAATTAAGAGAAAGAATTGATGCTGTTGACACGCAAATTTTGCAACTCATCAATCAACGCGCCCGTTATGCCGAAGAAGTCGCAAAAACCAAACTGGCACAAGGCGAATCTGGTTCATTTTATCGACCAGACCGTGAATCGTTGGTTTTACGTCGTATTCAAGATTTAAATCCAGGTCCATTATCGAATGAAACCACCATGCGTTTTTTTCGTGAATTGATGTCAGCGTGTTTAGCGTTAGAAAAACCATTGGACGTCGCATTTTTAGGACCTGAAGGCACATTTTCACAGCAGGCAACCTTTAAGCATTTTGGTCATGCAGTTAAAACGGTCCCCGTGACCAGTATTAACGCGGTATTTCATGCCGTCGAAAATGACAGTTGTGCATTTGGTGTTGTGCCGATTGAAAATTCTACCGAAGGCGTAATCAGTCAAACATTGGATTGTTTATTGACTTCAACGCTACAAATTTGCGGTGAAGTAAAAATTCGCGTGCAACAAAATCTGCTCACGCACGCTAAAGAATTACATGAACTTACCGATATTTATTCACACACGCAATCTTTAGCGCAATGCCGTCAATGGCTGGAAACGCATTTGCCAAATGCTCGACAAACGCCTGTCAGCAGTAATGCTGAGGCGGCTAGATTAGTGGCAGATAATCCCAGTGCTGGCGCTATTGCAGGTCTCATCGCAGCAGAAATTTACGATTTACCGATTTTAGCAGCCAATATCGAAGATGATATTAACAATACAACACGTTTTATTATTATTGGAAAACAGTTAGCAACACTCACCGGTCACGATAAAACGACAATTGTTGTTTCTACCGATAATCAAGCTGGCGCGTTGTATAGAATGCTTGAACCTTTTGCAAAAGCAAGCGTCGATATGTTGAGTATTGAATCACGTCCATCGCGTCAAGGACTTTGGGACTATGTTTTTTTTATTGATATTGCTGGACACAGTGAAAATAAAAATGTTGCACAAGCAATCAGTGAATTGAAAACTAAAGTGTCAATGTTTAAGCGCTTAGGCTCTTATCCCCAAGCGGTTTTTTAAAAAAAAATTCCTATAGAAATATCAGGTTTCTGGTAAATATATATAGTGGACCCTGAAATCCGGACAATAGTTTAAGCTATACTCTGTCGAAAAAAGAGAAGTGGCAAATGAGTGAAAGCAAGCGGAAGATTTTTACAGGATCACAAAAAGCTAAGATTGCCTTGGAAGCGGTTAAAGGCACAAAGACAATCAATGAGATCGCCCAGGAAAACGGAGTCCATCCGACCCAGGTAAGTCAATGGAAAAAGGAATTGATGGACAATGCGGGTAGTCTTTTTGAAGGTAAACGGGGTCCCAAGCCTGTCAATGCACAGAGCGATCCGGATCGGCTGTATGCCAAAATTGGGCAGTTGAATATGGAATTAGATTGGCTTAAAAAAAAGTCTGGAATCAGCCTATAGCGGAAAGACAGGCGTGGATAACAC
>BJHG01000128.1 GCA_014191975.1 Methylococcaceae bacterium
GTCTCATCCGATACTTGTTCTAATTCAGCCATCCCTTTGCGTATCGTTTTTGGATCAATATCAAAGAGCCTTGAAATATAATCAGTCCCTCCATGATTTAATTTCTCCGCTTCAATGGCGGCATATCGGCGTTTATCCTTTTCCGATAACGTGACAAAGAGACGTTGCATTTTTACTTCGATGTGCTTTTCATAACTGATCATTTGATAATTTGCCATGAGAAAAATTTAGGGGCTTATTATCTCATTTCAACTCATTAAATCGGGATATTATTTTTGACTGTATCCTTAGTAATAAAAACTTCCAACACAACGAATTAGACGCAAGTTTTTCTAATCTTGCGCAATCACCAGATAATTCATATTCAACCGTAAATTTACAAGATTTTTTAAAACAATTTGCATTTGATAATGAGAACCCTATTCAAAATACAACGGGATCATTTTTTTCAGCATCAGCATGATATGAAATATCCTGATCGCCTATAAAACATAAAACCGCCATATGGCGGTTTTATGTTTTATAGGCGATCAAATTAGTAGAGCATTTGTTATAATTGAACCCGTAAAAAATGTGCGTTATAAAGGATATTGCATGAAAGTTATTCCCCTCCCCTCTATTACCCCTTATACAAAAGATACCGAAATCAATTTACGAGAATTAATTAATACGATTCCTGATTTAATTTGGCTAAAAGATAAAGACGGTATTTTTTTATCATGCAACACAAAGTTTGAAAGGTACATCGGTTGGAAAGAAGCGGATATTGTTGGCAAAACGGATTACGATTTTGTCAGTAAAGAATTAGCAGAAATATTTCGAAAATACGATCAAAAAATAATGACCGCTAACCATACTTTCGTGACAGAACAGAATGTTACGTTTGCCGATGATGGTCATCAAGCCATTATGGAAACAATAAAAACACCACAATATGATATTGGTGGCAATATTATTGGCGTGTTAGGTGTTTCTCGGGATATTACTAAACGTAAAAAAGCAGAGAATTTACTGAATAAATTTTCGCTCGCAGTGGAACAAAATCCATGTGCTATTTTTATTACCGATTTAAATGCGGAAATTGAATACGCAAACGCCGCTTTTAGCCGTACAGCAGGCTACAGTTTAGAAGAAATATTGGGGCTTAATCCACGTATTTTAAATTGTGGAAAAACTCCCAAAGAAACGTATAAAGAATTATGGCAAACCATTAAGAACGGCGAAACGTGGAAAGGTGAGTTAATTAATCGCCGTAAAGATGGCAGTGAATATATTGAATTTGCTTCAATTACCCCAGTACGCGGGCAGGATGAGAAAATCAGTCACTATTTAGCAATTAAAGAAGATATTACTGCGCGTAAACAGTTTGAAATTGAACAGCGTATTGCCGCAATTGCTTTTGAATCACAAGATGGCATTATGATTACAGACGCGAATAATATCATTATTCGTGTTAATAAAGCCTTCACAAAAATTACAGGCTACGAATCGGAAGAGATGATTGGACGTACGCCAAGTTTTTTTGAAATCTGGAAAGCAATCTCCCGAATTTTATCAAAAAATGTGGCAAAATTATTCACTGATGTTACGCAGCTTGAAGTTTAGCTAATTCAGCATAAGCCATTTGAGTTGCACGAATGAGTAGTTTCGCACGCAAAGCAAAATGGTTAAGCTGATGTTTAATCTTCAAACATTCCAATTTGAAGAACCCATAAATCGACATAAAAACGTGATTGTTTTGTGTTGTCATAGTGCGAGTGGGTGATTTTGTTAAGCCCAAATTCGATTTTAACGACTTGTGATATTCCTCTACTTTTCCACCGTTT
>BJHG01000129.1 GCA_014191975.1 Methylococcaceae bacterium
CGCTAATCTGAAATCGGTCTTTGTCTGTAATTTGTTTATGTCCCATCAAATCCTACTTTTTATTCTATTTTTTTGATCACTTAGTTCTACCATTTTTCCGCTGTTGCATTTCATATTTGAATTCAGCAAACATTTATGAAAGACATAGCGCCTATGGTGGCGTTGAAGCCGGACGCGCTGATTATGGCCGATCCCGGTTTGATTATGATGATGCGCGAAACGTATTCTGAAATGCCGATTCATTTGTCGGTTCAAGCGAACACCCTGAATTACGCAGCGGTGAAATTTTGGCAAAAAATGGGTGTGGAACGGGTGATTTTGTCGCGGGAATTATCGCTCGATGAAATTGCTGAAATTCGCCCACAATGCTCCGATGTCGAACTGGAAGTTTTTGTGCATGGTGCGTTGTGCATTGCCTATTCGGGACGGTGTTTATTATCGGGATATTTTTTAATCATCGCGATCCAAATCAAGGAACGTGTACCAATTCTTGCCGCTGGAAATACGACACGCAACCTGCTGAAGAAAATACGGAGGGTGATTGGGTTCCGACTGAAA
The DNA here is from genome assembly GCA_014191975.1 of Methylococcaceae bacterium. Classification (GTDB taxonomy): domain Bacteria; phylum Pseudomonadota; class Gammaproteobacteria; order Methylococcales; family Methylomonadaceae; genus UBA10906. Next base: position 559 of record BJHG01000129.1, read on the forward strand.
ATAGTGACGTTTTATCAATGAGCGATATTAGCACCGCCAGTTGTGGCGGTGCGGAACGTCATCCGTTAGCCGACAACATCTATTTTCTGGAAGAAGAAGGGCGCAAAGGCGAATTATTGCCAGTGATGGAAGACGAAAACGGTACTTACATCATGAATTCCAAGGATTTACGGGCCATTGAACACGTTCAGCGTTTAGTTGAAATTGGCGTGGATTGTTTGAAAATAGAAGGTCGCACGAAGTCGCATTATTACGTTGCTCGCACTGCACAAACCTATCGCCAAGCCATTGATGACGGGCTGGTGGGGCGTGAGTTTAATCCTGAGTCACTGGGAGTTTTGGAAAATTTAGCGAATCGCGGTTACACTGACCGCTTTTATCAACGGCATCATACGCACGAACAACAAAATTATTTGACTGGTTATTTTAAAAGTCATCAACAACAATTTTGCGGTGAAATTCGTAGTTACAATAAAGAAAGCGGTTTAGCGACGATTGATGTGAAAAATAAATTCTCGGTGGGCGATAAAATCGAACTTATTTTGCCTGAATGGAATCAAGATTTAGTGATTGAGCACATGGAAAATATGCACGGACAGGAAATGCAGGAAGCGAGCGGTGGCGGTTACGAAGTCAAAATTCCGTTGCCTGAAAACACGGGGAATTATGGTTTAATTTCACGCTATATTTAAATAATTGGAGTGCGAAATGACAGTAAAAAGTTCCGCAATTGTTGTTGGCAATATGCTTTTATGTGACATACCGGATGTAGATTGGCAATTTTTTATTCGACGTTTGGATGGGGGAAATTATGTTGAATTCTCTAAATTTCATCGAAAAGAATTTGGGGCGAATGACGTGGCAAAATTTATTCCGAATTGGAAAACACTTCGGTGGATAAAAATTAAAAATAGCCAATTAGGTCAAAAGGAATCTTATGCAAAAGACACCGAATTTGAAATAAATGTTTATGCTTCTACACGTAGCATTAAAAAGCATCCAGAAGTTGTCGAAGCCTTTTTGGCATTTATGATGCCAGTAATTTAATATTTAATATTTAAGAGGCTCTTGCAAAACTATTGTGTTTTAACAGGGTATGTTGGGATTAACGCATGCTAAGCCATGATTTTTTAAAATGGAGTTCACTCACGGGTTAATTGTCGTGAATAACGTGGTGTTTCTCAAATTTAGAGCATAGTCGTCCTATAAACTCAAAAAAATCGCATTTTCAATCGTGCAGCTGAATAGTCAGGTA
>BJHG01000130.1 GCA_014191975.1 Methylococcaceae bacterium
CATTTTTTATCATTCAAATTTGTTGGGTAACGCTTAATCTTCTTGGATCGATTCTTTTTCATTGTGGAAAATTGCGGATTCTTCTACATTTCAGCCCTTTTTTCCACTTTTAAAACACGCACTAAGTGGTTGTTACCGTTATCGACGCGCTTTCGGCGTTAAACCAAGATATTTTGTTGGATGAAGTGGTAACAATTGACCACTTAACGGTTATTCCTGACACACTTTTTGCACCACTTCCAACGCTTACTGAAATTGGAAAACTTGCTGTTTTAACAGGTAAACCAACATATTCTCTGTCAAATAATTCAGAAACAGCCTTACAACAAACTTACCAAACACCATTAAGAATAATCAAAAGCTGGGAAGACGCGAACGAGCGTATCACCGAGCAAACTAATTTAGTCGTATTTTTTGAAAATCGAATAGACAAGCGATTACATGATGCAACGAGTTTTGAAAAGCATCGCGCAGACATTAAACCAATTGTTCGACAATTAAAAAGCTCGATTCAAAGTTGGCTTAAAGATGCTGCACATCGTGACGTGGTATTTTTTATCACAGCCGATCATGGCATGACGGTTACAAATGGTCGCTATTCAGGTGAGTCGTTAGGAGAAACAAAAGACCGACTTTTCAAACTTAAAACACACGAAACGTTACCCACCGATTTTGTATTGGTGAATCAAGATAGCAAGGATTATTATGCTATCCCCAAAACGCGAATGGGGTTAACTGATGCTGTTTTAGCTCACGGTGGTTTAACGCCAGAAGAGGTTTTGATTCCATTTATTAAGTTGGTTCGCACATCACTTGAAAAAAATAAATTGCCTGTTGAAGTGGAAGTAATTGGTGATTGCTTGCGCTTAAATGACAAATTTTGGCAACTTGAAATCCGTTTAACAACATCGGTGCAAGTCGAAACCGTGCGGTTGAATTTAGAGTCGCCGTTCAAACTCGAAAATCGCGAGGCGATTGATATTATTCGCACTCAAAAATCACATACGGTTACGCTAAAATTTTGCGCTGACGTTGAACAAGAAGGCTTGATTGCGTTGGAATTAAGTTTGCAATTTGAACGTGCTAACGCACGTGAAACCATTAAAAAAATGTTGTCTGTAAATTTCCCTGCTTCTTTTTTAGCGCATGACAGCGGCACACAAAGTTTTGAGGATATGTTTTGAACAGTGAAGAATTAAACCAAAAAATTTATAATGCGTTTGGCGATTTAGTCATTGATAAAGCCCTAGTGCGTGCATTAAAAATCCGCGACAAACCTACAATTCCCAGTTTTGTTGAAGAATGGTTGATTTCCCGTTTTCAACGTCCCGACAAATCAAATGCTGAAATTTATCAAGATGTATAGTGGACCCTGAAATCCGGACAATAGTTTAAGCTATACTCTGTCGAAAAAAGAGAAGTGGCAAATGAGTGAAAGCAAGCGGAAGATTTTTACAGGATCACAAAAAGCTAAGATTGCCTTGGAAGCGGTTAAAGGCACAAAGACAATCAATGAGATCGCCCAGGAAAACGGAGTCCATCCGACCCAGGTAAGTCAATGGAAAAAGGAATTGATGGACAATGCGGGTAGTCTTTTTGAAGGTAAACGGGGTCCCAAGCCTGTCAATGCACAGAGCGATCCGGATCGGCTGTATGCCAAAATTGGGCAGTTGAATATGGAATTAGATTGGCTTAAAAAAAAGTCTGGAATCAGCCTATAGCGGAAAGACAGGCGTGGATAACAC
>BJHG01000131.1 GCA_014191975.1 Methylococcaceae bacterium
CAAAAAGACTACCCGCATTGTCCATCAATTCCTTTTTCCATTGACTTACCTGGGTCGGATGGACTCCGTTTTCCTGGGCGATCTCATTGATTGTCTTTGTGCCTTTAACCGCTTCCAAGGCAATCTTAGCTTTTTGTGATCCTGTAAAAATCTTCCGCTTGCTTTCACTCATTTGCCACTTCTCTTTTTTCGACAAAGTATAGCTTAAACTATTGTCCGGATTTCAGGGTCCACTATAGTGTTTGCCTAAAAGTTCATATTCATTCCCCAATAAAATAAACCAACCTGCAACTAAACAAAACGTCAGAACAACAATTAAAGATGGAAAAATACGCTTAATTCGCCGACTGTAAAAATCGAGCAAACTGAAATTATTTTGGCTTTGATTTTTAAGAATAATGCTGGTGATTAAATAGCCTGAAATCATAAAAAAGATGTCAACACCAATGAATCCACCGCGTAAAAATTTTGGAAAGGCGTGAAAAATAATCACCAATAAAATTGCTACGGCGCGTAATCCATCAATATCGGGACGGTAAGTAAAATTGGGATTGTGTTCGACCGTGTTGGACATAAATTATTTAAGGTTTGTTGAATGAAGAAAAATACTCACCCAGATAAATTGCCCCAGTTTCGTTTAAATGATGAGCATCTCGATACAGCATTTTTTTGTTTTTAATTGCCCAGCAATAATTTTCATCACAAAGAGCGGGCAACGGGTCTAACACTTTTACATTTGGATATTCATTCAAAATAGGTGTCACGATTTCAAGGTATTTTTTACGACGAAAATCAACTTGCGAACGTGACACGGCACATGGTGATTTATCAATCTGTTCTTTTAATCGCCAAGGACGACGGCTTTTGCATTCACTCGGTCTAAATTCCAAATCGGGCGTATCAAGTATAAAAACAATTTTTTTATTTGCCGCAGTTAATCGTTGCAACGTTTTTTTCATCCCATTTTCAAAAATTAGATAAGGATCGTTTTCATTTTTCGACGTTGAACCTAACTCTTTTGGAATGAATCGATCTTCATTGAGTTTTGTCACCGCTTTTCCAGCTAGAATCACTGTTTTTATCGAAGGTGAGGCAATTGCCATTTCGAGCAGTTTATCAATGAGAATTGGACAAACTGCATTTGGATTTGCAGGATTATCAAAAAAAGGAAAACAACTACCCGAACCACGATTTAAAAGATTCCCGCCTGTCAGTTCTTTGTTTATCACTAATCCAGAATAAAGATGGTTTGCATGACTATCAGCGAGAAGTAACGCGGTGGCTTCTAAATTCACATTTTCAATTAAACAAAATTCATCTTTGGAAAAATCGTCGTAAGTGGTGGTTGTATATTTATCAACACACTCTTTCCGATAAATAAGTTCTTTTTTAATCGCATCAAAACCAAGTTCGCCCTCAACCCAATTTGCTTCAAATTTAAAGCGATTTGGATAGCCTTTTTCTTGCATCACCACATAACCTGCCGAGCCAACGAGTAGCAAACAAATCAACAAGCCGAAACTGACAAATT